>JAFKFE010001073.1 GCA_017308345.1 Alphaproteobacteria bacterium
TCATTCCTCCTTGAACATTGTTCACAGGCGCACAATAGCACAGTTTGAACAGCGTTCAAGAAAAAAATGAACGATGTTCATAGATCGAGGCGTCGGCTGAAAATGCTCGAAAACAGGGGATTGGCGGCTTCGAGCGCTGCTAGGCGCCTCACGCCTCGCCGGTCATTGGCGCTGAAATCAGACGCTCGGCCCGTCGGCGCCGAGGCGGCATTGCCCGCACCGGCCCTGTCCCGGTGAAGCGGAGATGGTCTGCATGCCCTGAAACCGCTCAGGACGACGACCTTCGCCGGTCATGTCGAACGGCTCGATTGTGCAATGCCCGTCCATCAGGGGGACGGGTTCCCGCGGCCGGCTTCGCACTGGTCGCGGGAGGTGGCGCCTCAGCCGAACTTCGGATCGAGGCTGCCCGACTTGTAGCGCTTGGCCATCTCCGCCAGCGGGATCGGCTTGATCTTGGGCGCGTTGCCGGCGGTGCCGAACTGCTCGAAGCGCTCCTTGCAGAGCTTCTTCATCGCCGCCATTGCCGGCGTCAGATATTTGCGCGGGTCGAACTCCGACGGGTTCTCGGTCAGCACCTTGCGGATCGCGCCGGTCAGCGCCATGCGGTTGTCGGTGTCGATGTTGATCTTGCGCACGCCGTGCTTGATGCCGCGCTGGATCTCCTCCACCGGCACGCCCCAGGTCGGCTTCATCTGGCCGCCATATTTGTTGATGATCTCCTGCAATTCCTCCGGCACCGAGGACGAGCCGTGCATGACCAGATGCATGTTGGGCAGGCGGCGGTGGATCTCCTCGATCACGTTCATCGCCAGCACCGCGCCGTCCGGCTTGCGCGAGAATTTGTAGGCGCCGTGGCTGGTGCCCATGGCGACGGCCAGCGCGTCGACATGCGTGTCGCGCACGAACTGCTCGGCCTGCACCGGGTCGGTCAAAAGCTGGTCGTGGCTGATCGCGCCCTCGACGCCGTGGCCGTCTTCCTGCTCGCCGCCGCCGCTTTCCAGGGAGCCCAGCACGCCGATCTCGCCTTCCACCGACACGCCGCCCCAATGCGCCATGTCGACGACGCGGCGCGTGATGCCGGAATTATAGGCGTAGTCGGCCGGCGACTTGCCGTCCTCCTTCAGCGAGCCGTCCATCATCACCGAGGTGAAGCCGTACTGGATCGCCGTGACACAGGTCGCTTCGTTGTTGCCATGGTCGAGATGCATGCAGACCGGAATGTCGGGGTGGATCTCGACAAGCGCGTCGATCAGCTTGGCCAGCACCACGTCATTGGCATAGGCGCGCGCGCCACGGCTGGCCTGCAGGATGACCGGCGACTTGGTCTCCTCGGCCGCCTCCATGATGGCGAGGCCCTGTTCCATATTGTTCATGTTGAAGGCAGGCACGCCATAGCCATGTTCGGCGGCATGGTCGAGCAATTGTCTCAGTGTGATGCGAGCCAACGAATAGTCTCCCGTATCTGTTGCAGGCGCGATTTAGCAGGTTGGGCCGAAGTCCGGCCCAACTGCTTCTGGCCGGATTTCCGACGGACCGCAACCCACTCAAGTCGCGGTCCTGAAATCCAAATCGGTTTAGTTTCGATGCGCCGCTCGCGAAGCGGTTCAGGCCGCGATTCTGGCACGCGCGGCGAGGATCTCGACGCAGGCTTTCGCCGCTTCCTTGCCCTTCACCTTGAAATGCTCGTGGAAGAAGCGGTGATGCTCGGCGCTCTCATGGTAGTTGTGCGGCGTGAGCACCGCCGACAGCACCGGCACGCCGGTTGCGAGCTGCACATTCATCATGCCGTCGATGACGGCGCTGGCCACGAAGTCGTGCCGGTAGATGCCGCCATCGACGACGAAGGCGGTGCCGAGGATCGCGGCGTAGCGCCCGGTCTCGGCGAGCGTCTTGGCGTGCAGCGGGATTTCATAGGCTCCCGGCACGTCGAAGACCTCGACGGCAAAGCCGCCAAGCGCGGCAAGCTCCGGCTCGAACGCCGCCACGCACTGGTCGACGATGTCGGCATGCCAGCGCGCGCGAATGACGGCGATGCGGCGAGTTTCATAATCTTTCGGGGAATGCTGATTCATGGGTCCTTCCTTCCGTTTCGAACCAGAATCAGGACGCACGACGCAAAAATCCGGCCCGCATGCGCGGACCGTCTCCTGCGGTCGTTCTCTTCCATCCGGACTTTGACCGTCGGCCCCGGAATCGCACCGGATCTGCTGACCCTCCTGCAGCCAGGAGGCGCTCGCGGGCTTGGGTCGAAACCCTTACCGCCGGTGGGGACTTTCACCCCGCCCTGAGAACATTAACGCAGGGTTTATGGTAGGACACTGCGGCTCTGTCAATCGGCCACGACATGTCGGTCGTCATCCTAGGGCGGAGCAAGGAGCGAAGCGACGCGCGCAGACCCTAGGATCCATGCCGTGACGCTAAGGCGTTGCAACGATTATAGAATTCTGCGCCGTTGCACTCGACGACGGAGGTCACGGCATGGATTCTCGGGTCAAGCCCGAGAATGACGAACTTGCTGTGGGACGCGCCAAGCCACACATCTCAAGCTGGCGGACATCTCCCCACAAGGGGGAGATCAGCTAGTTATCCACGCTCCGGAAACATCGCCTTCAGCCCCTCGCGCGAAGCCTTGGCCACGCCGCGCTCGGTGATCAGCCCTGTCACCAACCGTGCCGGCGTCACGTCGAAGGCCGGGTTCGCCGCCGGCGTCGCGTCCGGCGACACGCGCACCTGCGCGATCTTGCCGTCCGCCGTCTTGCCCCACACAAGTGAAACCTCGTCGCCCGAACGCTCCTCGATCGGGATTTCGGCAAGCCCGTCGGCGACCGTCCAGTCGATGGTGGGCGAGGGCAGCGCCACGTAAAAGGGCACGTCGTTGTCGGCTGCGGCAAGCGCCTTGAGATAGGTGCCGATCTTGTTGCAGACGTCGCCATTGGCCGTGGTGCGGTCGGTTCCGACGATCACCATGTCGATGTCGCCATGCTGCATGAGATGGCCGCCGGCATTGTCGACGATCAGCGTATGCGGCACGCCGTGTCCGGCCATCTCCCAGGCCGTCAGCTGGGCGCCCTGGTTGCGCGGCCTGGTCTCGTCGACATAGACATGGATCGGAATGCCGGCCTCGGTCGCGAGATAGATCGGCGCGGTGGCGGTGCCGTAGTCGACGGTCGCCAGCCAGCCGGCATTGCAATGGGTGAGGATGTTGACGCTCTCGCCCGGCTGCTTGCGCGCCGCGATCTCCCTGATGATGGCAAGTCCGTTCTCGCCTATGGCGCGGTTCAGCCCGACATCCTCGTCGGCGATCTCGGCGGCGCGCCGGTAGGCGGCTTGCGCGCGCTCGCCCGGAGCGAGCGGTTTCAGGAAACGCCGCATCTCGTCCAGCGCCCAGCGCAAATTGATCGCCGTCGGCCGCGTCCTATGAAGCGTCTCCCATACCGTGTCGAGCGCTTCGTCCGACGGATCGTCTTTCATCTGGATGGCGACGCCGTAAGCGGCGGTGACGCCGATCAGCGGCGCGCCGCGCACCCACATGTCTCGGATCGCGGTGGCGATGCCGGCGACCGTTCCGATCGTCTCGATGCGGAACTCATGCGGCAGCCAGCGCTGGTCGATGATCTCGACAGAGCGCTTGTCGTCGCTGAGCCAGATGGTGCGGTAATGGCGTTCGCCGACGTTCAAAGGCTGTTCTCCTTTTCGATCAGCGCCGCGAGCCCATTGACCTCGTCGATGCCGTGGATCTGGCGCCGGTTGACGGCGATATGGCGGCCGAAGTGCAAAGCCTTGGCCTCGCATCCGGCGCGCAGGTCTTGATCGGCAATGGTCTCGAAATCGGCATTGTGGGCCAGCCCGAGGATGCGCCGGTGCACCTCGATGCCGGCAAAGCCGAGCAGGTCGGTCCATATGCCGGAAAGCATGTGGTCGAGCGCCTGTTCGGAGCCGAGCAGGTCGCCCTGATCCTCGAACAGACTCTTCTGGTAGAGCATGCCGGTGCGCTCTGTCCGCCACAGATGCGAGAATTCGGCGCGGAAGACGGCCCAGGTCTCGGCGGTGACACCGAGCAGATAGGCGCGCATCGAGTCGCGGCTGCCTTTCTCCTCGTGCCCGCGCTGCGAGAAATAGGCCATCCAGAAATTGGCGAGCAGCATGCCGACATCGAAGGCGATCGGGCCGTAGAAGGCGAACTCCGGATCGATCATCCTTGTCTGCGTATCGGTGACCATGATCGAGCCGGAATGCAGGTCGCCGTGCAGCAGCGTCTCGGCATTGGCGGCGAAGAGATGCTTCAGCCGCTGCGCCTCGACCTTGAGATCGCGGTCGGCGCGCAGTTCGCGGACCAGGCCGTCGAGTTGCGGGCTCGTGTGCCGGTTCATCCTGGCGTCGAAATAGGGGTCCGAAAACACCAGGTTCTCGGTGATGTCGCAGAGCTCGACATTGTCGGCGAACAGCGC
>JAFKFE010001074.1 GCA_017308345.1 Alphaproteobacteria bacterium
CCGCCGGCAAGACACTGCTCAGCCTGAAGGATGCCAGCTTCCGGCTCACCCGTGAAAGCGCCGGCTGGCAGCCTCCCAGCGGTGTCTCGCTCGAGGTCAGGGAAGGCGAGATCGTCGGCCTGGCCGGCATCATGGGGGCAGGGCGCACCGAACTGCTCTCCGCGCTCTACGGCACCGGCCTTGCCGGTCGCTGGCGGGGCGAGGTCGCGGTCGACGGCAAGCCGGTGAAGCTCGATTCCATAAACGCCGCGCGCAGGGCCGGCATCGCCTTCGTCACCGACGACCGGCGCGGCAGCGGCCTGATGCTGCGCATGGCGGTCGGCCTCAATCTGGTTATGTCGGTGATCCGTCGCATATCGCCGGCCGGGCTGATGTCGCCGCGTCGCCAGGCCGAGGCGGTGACGCGATCCTTCGGCCAGTTCGATATCCGCCCGAAGAACCCGGACATCGCCGTCGGCGCGCTGTCGGGCGGCAACCAGCAGAAGGTCGTGCTGGCCAAGGAAATCCTCGGCAACCCGCGCCTGCTCCTGCTCGACGAACCGACCCGCGGCGTCGATGTCGGTGCCAAGGGCGAGATCTACGCGAGGCTCAGGGCACTTGCGGCGCAGGGGCTGGGTATCCTGGTCGCATCAAGCGAGATGCCGGAGCTGATCGGGCTCTGCGACCGCATCGTGGTGCTGCGCCAGGGGCGCAACGTGGCGGAATTCAAAGGCGGCATCGACGAGCACACCGTGCTTGCCGCGGCTAACGGCAGGGAGGCCTGATGTCGGACCAGAAGATTGAGAGGACGGCCAGTCTGGCGGCGTCGACCCCGGCGCCGGCGTCAAAGCATCGCGTCGATCCGCTGGCGATCATTGTGCGCTTCCAGAGCCTGATCGGCCTGGTGCTGGTGGCGATCGGCGGCGTCATCTTCTCGCCCCGGCGCCACGGCGAGATCCTGTTCCTCAATCCCGACAACATCGCCAACATCGTGCGCGCCGTCTCCGAGACTGGCATCATCGCCATCGGCATGACCTTCGTCATCATCACCGCCGGCATCGACCTGTCGGTAGGCGCGGTGCTCGGCCTTTCCAGCGTCGTCACGGCCTCGATGATGATCTCCGGCGGCTTCGGGCTGATCCCGACCATCCTGGCCGTGCTCGCCATGGGCATCGTTTTTGGCGTCGTCCAGGGCACGATTTCCACCCGCTTCCGGCTGGAGCCCTTCATCGTCACGCTTGCCGGCCTGCAGGCGGCGCGCGGCCTGGCGCTGATCGTGTCCGGAAACCAGTATATCAACATCTCCTATGGCGACGGCCCGGGCCTTGCGCCGCCGGTCTTCGCGGTGCTGGGCGAGCGGCTGTTCGACAACACCGTGCCGGTTGCGACCATCGTCTTCATCATCTTTGCCGCCATCGCCACGCTGGTGCTCAACACCACGCGCTTCGGCCGCTACGTCTATGCCGTCGGCGGCAACGAGCGCGCCGCCCGCATTTCCGGCGTGCCCGTGTCGATGGTGAAGATTTCGGTCTACGCCATCACCGGTTTTGCCTCCGCGCTTGCCGGTATCGTCCATGCCGGCCAGTTCAATTTCGGCAGCGCCAATGACGGCATGGGCTATGAGCTCACCGCCATCGCCGCCGTTGTCATCGGCGGCACCAGCCTGTTCGGCGGCGCGGGTTCCATGGTCGGCACCGTCGCCGGCACGATCATGCTCGGCGCCTTGGCCAACATCCTTCAGCTCAACAACATAACCCCCGCCACGCAGTTGCTCGCGACCGCCGCGATCATCGTGCTTGCGGCAGTGCTTCAATCCCTTGTTCGCCGCCGCGAGGGATTGGGTCGATAGGAGGCCGGCGGCAGCATCGGGAAGAGTACCCAAGGACTGTAACCAGAGGTTCGGCCCCCGCCGGACGAGGAGGAGAAGTAGATATGAGAACGACAACCGGATCGCGCGTGCTGAAGGCAGCGCTTCTGGCCGGCGCCAGCCTGTGCATGGCGGGCGCGGCGCAGGCGGCCGAGCCGCTGGTGAAGGCCTGCGCCAAGGACGGCCAGTTCGTCATCGGCTTTTCGCAGGCCAACAACGCCGAGCCCTACCGCCAGCATGTCAATGACGAGCTGACGGCGGCGGCCAAGGAAGTGCCCGGCTTCACCCTGCAGATCGCCGACGGCGCCGGCAACGTCAACACGCAGACCTCGCAGGTCGACAACTTCATCACCCAGAAGGTCGATGTCCTGCTGATTTCGCCCTTCGAGGCTGCACCCCTGACGCCTGCCGTGAAGCGCGCCATGGATGCCGGCATTCCGGTGATCGAGCTCGACCGCAAGACGGTGGGCGATCCGGGCAAGGACTACACGGCCTTCATCGGTGGCGACAATTTCAAGATCGCCGAGGAAGCCGGCAAGTTCACGGCCACCAAGCTTCTGCCCGACGGCGGCGAGGCGGCGGTGCTGGAAGGCCTGCCGAGCTCGACGCCGGCGGTGGAGCGTCTGAACGGCTTCAAGGAAGGCGTGAAGGGCAATGCCAAGATCCAGATCGTCGCCGAGCAGGCCGCCGACTGGGTTCCGGATAAAGCCCAGACCGCCTTTGCCGCCATGCTGCAGGCGCATCCCGACATCAAGGTGCTCTATGCCTCGAACGACATGATGGCGGCGGGCGCGTTGCTGGCCGCCAAGGGCGCCGGCAAGGACGTCAAGATCATCGGCACCGACGGCCTGCCTGGCCCGGCCGGCGGCATCGAGGCCGTCGCCAAGGGCGACTGGGCGGCGACCTTCACCTATCCGACCGGCGCCAAGGAAGCGATCGACATGTCGAAGAAGATCCTGCTCGACTGCGCGACCTCGGTGGAACCGACCGTGACGGTGGACACCACCGCGATCACGGCGGAGAACGCCAAGTCGATGATGGGCAAGTAGACGGCGCCCGAATTTCGGAGATCGAGATGGCAAGGCCCCGGGAGGGGCCTTGTTTGTTTGGTGAAGAGCGGCCGGAGCCGGTTCGGCGTTTCGCGGCATCGCCGAACGGCTTGGGCCTTTGTTTTCGCGGAATTCCTGACGGAAAGTTACGGCGAATTCGCCGAGCTTTTCCGGTGAGCGCTTTTCCTGGAATGGCTGTGGGCACCTTCGCTCGCCATCCTCGCCCGTATCAGCGTCGCGGCGGCATGGCCGGCGGCGTTGACGTAGTCGGGGTTATGGTGGATCAGCATGCTGGAAAAGGCGCCGTCCATCAAAAGCACGATCTCGCGCGCCAGCATCTTGGCCTCGCCGACATTTTGGTCCGACAGCGCGCCGGCCAGCCATTTCTCGAAATTGGTCTTGTGGCGCGCTCCGGCCTTCACCGCCGGATGCCCGGGCATCGCCGCGAGCTCGGCCGCCGTGCGCAGGAACCCGCAGCCCTTCCATTTGGGATGGCGGGCCACCCGCGCCAGATTGGTGAAGATCGCCTCGACCTTCTTGTCCGCGCCGCCCTCCGCGGCGTCGAACCAGCCCGCCATCTGCTCGAGATTGGGCTGGTCGCGTCCGTCGAGATAGGCCGCGATCAGGTCGTCCTTGCTCTTGAAATGATAGTAGAGCGTGCGCTTGGTGAGCCCGGCCTTTTCTGCAACGGCATCGACGCTGACGCGGCCGATGCCTTCGGCGTAGAAGAGCTTGGTCGCCGCGTCGACGAGGCGTTTTCGCGTGGGATTGGGCCTTTCGCTCATCATCTAAGTATACCGACTAGTGAATATACAAGCAATCGAAAGCCTGCTCCTTATCCCGCCGAACCGCCGGAAAGGATAAGTCATGACCGAACTTGTGCTGAGCGAGACGCGCGACCGCGTCGCGATCCTCACCCTCAACCGCCCCGACAAGCTGAATGCGCTGAACTACGCGCTGATCGACCGGCTGCTTTCGCTTCTCGACCGGATCGAGACGGACGACGGCGTGGGCGCCGTCATCCTCACGGGGGCAGGGGAACGCGCCTTCTCCGCCGGCGCCGACATCCACGAATTTTCATCGAGCGTGGCCGAAGGCGCCGATGCGGCGCTGCGCGATTTCGTCATGCGCGGCCAGCGCATGACGGCCCGGCTGGAAGCGTTTCGCAAGCCGGTCATCGCCGCCGTAAACGGCTTGGCCTTTGGCGGCGGCTGCGAGATCACCGAAGCGGTGCCGCTGGCCGTCGCCAGCGACCGGGCGCTGTTCGCCAAGCCGGAGATCAGGCTTGCGATGCCGCCGACCTTTGGTGGCACGCAGCGTCTGCCCAGGCTGGCCGGCCGCAAGCGCGCGCTTGAATTGCTGTTGACCGGCGAGACATTTTCGGCCAAGCGCGCCGCCGAGCTTGGCCTAGTCAACCAGGTTGTCCAGCACGATCAATTGATGTCGGCCGCGCTCGACCTCGCGCGGCGTATCGCCAGCCACTCGCAGGCGGCGGTGGCCAGCATCC
>JAFKFE010001075.1 GCA_017308345.1 Alphaproteobacteria bacterium
CCTCCTGGACGACATCGAGCGGGTCCATCGCGACAACCACAGACGCTATGGTAGCCCGCGTATCCATGTCGAACTGAAGGCTCAGGGCCGCGGGGTGAGCCGCGGTCGCATTGAGCAGATCGGGAACCCGCAGGAAATCTATCGCGCGCCGCGCACGCGGTTCGTGGCGGAATTCCTCGGCTCTTCGAACATATTTTCGGGCACCGTCGCGGAGGATCGCGGCAACACCATCCGGATCGCCACATCATCGGGCGACTTCGACGTTGCGCGCAATCCAGTCAAGGCTTTGCGTAAGGGGGATCGGGCGATGTTCGTGGTTTCCGACGACCGTTTTCACCTGACCAGCGAGAAACCTTCAAGCGAATTCAACGGAATGCAGGCTTCGGTGATCGGAGAAGAATTCGTCGGCGCGACTGCGGTAGTACATCTTGAAGGAAGCGACGGGCTGCAGATGAAAGCCCAGAAAAGCCACGAAGAGCTGGAATCCCTGAACCTAACGCCAGGTGCAAGGGTCTGGGTGTCATGGCGGGCCTCGTCGAGCCATATCTTGCCCGGTGAATAAGAAAGCCCGGATTGCCTGCGTGCCGACCAATGCCGCCACGGGCAGCTTGCTAGCGACCCCACTCTTGTCGAAGGCCACGAGCCAATGAAAAAATTTGGATTCGTCCTTGTCCGCGATTTCACGCTCTCTCCGCTGTCGATGTTCATCGACACGCTTCGCCTGGCTGGCGATGACGGCGACCGAAGCAGGCGAGGAAGGTTCGATTGGCAGATCGTTGGCGAGAAAGGTCTCCCAATTCGGTCAAGCTCCGGCGTGGAGGTGTTGCCAACCAAGCAGATTGCCGCTCCCGAGGACTACGACAATATCGTTGTGGTCGGAGGCCTGCTTAATGGCGGTCAGCATCTCAGTGCTGAAAAGGAAGCCTTCCTGCGGCTTGCGGCGAGACGCGGCATTCCCATCACCGCCCTTTGCACTGGCAGTTTTGTGCTGGCGGAGTATGGTCTCCTCGACAACTATCGCGCTTGCGTAAGCTGGTTTCACGTCAAAGAGTTTCGAGAAAAGTTTCCCCACGTTCGGGCGAATGCGGATACGCTTTTCCTGGTCGACAGAGACCGAGCTACCTGCGCGGGCGGAGCTGGCGCAGCGGATTTGGCCAGTCACTTCGTGTCCAAGCTTGCAGATGACAGGGCCGCCGAGAAGGCGGCAAGGATTCTAGTCTTGGACCGAATACGCACCGACCGCGATGTGCAGCCCAGCGGGGAGCTATTCCCGACAGCTGCCAGCCGCCATATAAGGCGCGCCCTGCTTATGATGGAAAGCAGCATCCAGGAAAAGACCTCGGTGTCCGACATAGCGAAGAAGCTCGGCATTTCCAGGCGGCAACTGGAAAGGTTGTTTTCCGAGGAGATACAGACAAGCCCTGTCGCGGCGTATCTCGCATTGCGTTTGCGATATGCTGGAACCCTTTTAGCCAACACTGATCTTCAGATAGGCGAAATCGCGTATAGGTGCGGTTTTCAAAACGCAGGACACTTCAGCCGGGTGTACCGTCAAAACGTAGGGATTGCACCGTCAGCTTTTCGTAAGACTGGGACGCCGCTGACACCCGCAATGACTGGCCAATGCACCGCGCCCAATCGATGGCAAGCTCTTCACGCTGAATAGGTCTTGCTTCAGACGCGCTTTGGCAGCTGCCGCGTCTTGACGGCCTAGATGCCCAAGAGAGTTTCCCTGCACGACGTTCGGTGGGGCGAACGATGGAGCCGCTCTGGTCCCTTTTCTTGACGATGAGGTTAAAAAGGCGGAGAGCTAAAACGTTCCGCGGACATCAGTGGAAAGGAACACGCGCTGCCGCGACATGCCATGCGGGCTGATGAGTCAGCGGCCCAAAGGGATAAAGTCCGCTGGCTCCTGAGCAAACCCATCGGCGTTTTTCGCCTGCCTAATCCGTCGCCTCGTCCTTCTATGTCGGGCTTGTGTCGCGTGGCAGGAGTGCAGCTATTTCGTCTGCCGGGCTCCTTCTGGCAGGATGCTTGGGCCGCTGCCCGAAGATTATGATTCAATACAGCGCCAGCCTGGGATTGCTCAGCGCTGCAAAGTCCCATGGCGCGGAGCGTCGCGCCTGGATCGTCTCGATCGCATATCTGCAGGTGGCGCGGCATTTGGGCTACGATCGGGTACATCGAAGCTACGGCTGCGCGTTTCGGTAGCCTCTGAGGTCATCGGAAGGGCCGATAACGGTTCCTCATGAAGCCATGCGATGTACTTATTTGCTGCGAACCCAACCGCAAATTACCGTTCCAGAACGGCCGAGGTTCATAAGAAAAGCGAAGCCAAGGCCTCCTTTGCCAACAAGAATGGGAGTGGCGGAAATGGGAAATCGCTTTACGGGTCGCATGCTTGCTCTGTCTTTGGTGGCGAGTGTGCCGCTCGTCGCAACGCCAGCGATGGCGCAAGATAAGCTTTCCGTGATGAGTTTCGGCGGCGCCTATCAGGAGGCGCAACGCAAGGCGGTCTTTGAGACCTACGCGGCGAGCACGGGAATCAAGATCGATGAGCAGGAGTATGGCGGCGAGATCGCCAAGATCAAGGCGATGATCGAGTCCGGCAACACCACGGTGGATGTCGTCGATGTCGACGCGCCGACGCTGCTGCAGGGCTGCGATGAGGGCATCTTCGAAAAGATCGACTGGTCGGCCATCGGCCCGAAGGAAGACTGGATCGCAGGCACCACGTCCGATTGCGGTGTCGGCACCATCGTATACGCGACCACCCTGGCCTATGACGGCGCCAAGCTGCCGAACGGTCCCTCGACGATTAAGGATTTGTTCGACACCAAGAAATTCCCCGGCAAGCGCGGCCTGTGGAAGAATCCCGCAACCAACCTGGAGTTCGCCCTTCTTGCCGACGGCGTGCCCGCCGACAAGGTGTACGAGACGCTGTCCACGCCGGAAGGCGTCGACCGCGCCTTCGCCAAGCTCGACACGATCAAGGACAGCATCGTCTGGTGGGAAGCCGGCGCCCAGGCGCCGCAGCTACTCGCATCCGGCGAAGTCGTGATGACAACCGCCTGGAATGGCCGCATCTACAACGCCAACAAGGAAGGCAAGGACTTCCGTATCGTGTGGGACGACCAGATCCTCGATTCCAACTACTGGGTCATCCCGAAGGGCGCCAAGAACCCGGACGCCTCGCTGGCCTTCATCAAATATGCGGTCGAGCCGAAGGTGCTCGCCGGCATCACCAAATACATCCCCTACGGTCCGGTGCGGAAATCGTCCGCCGAGTTCGTGGCTCCCGAGGATGCCAAGAACCTCCCCACCAGCCCGCAGAACCTGACGGTGTCGCTGACGCTGGACAATGCCTTCTGGGCCGACAATGGCGACGAGATCCGCAAGCGCTTCACGACCTGGCTCGCCCAGTGACGCGGGCATGAGCGGGAGAGCATCGATGAATTTTTCCCAACCGATGTCCGTGGTCCCGGACAGGTCCGTCGATGCCCTCGTTCGGTTCGAGGAGGTGAAGAAATCCTACGACGGCATCAATTACGTCGTGAAAGACCTCAATCTGGGCGTCGCTCGCGGCGAGTTCCTCACCATGCTGGGACCTTCAGGCTCCGGCAAAACCACCACGCTGATGATGCTCGGCGGCTTCGAGCGGCCGACGCTCGGCCGCATCCTGCTCGACGGCAAGCCGGTCGAGCGGCTGCCGCCGGAGAAGCGCAACATCGGCTTCGTCTTCCAGAACTACGCCTTGTTCCCGCACATGACCGTGGCGGAAAACGTCGCCTTTCCATTGCGCTATCGCGGCATCACCGGAGCCGCGGCGGCCGCAAAAGTCCGCGAGGCGCTTGGACGCGTTAGTCTCGAGACGCTGGGAGACCGTCGGCCGGCGCAATTATCGGGCGGTCAACAGCAGCGTGTGGCGCTTGCGCGGGCACTGGTTTTCGAACCCTCGCTTGTGCTGATGGACGAGCCGCTGGGCGCGCTCGACAAGCAGCTGCGCGAACGCATGCAGATCGAAATCAAGCAGTTGCAGAGCTCGCTCGGCATCACCATGGTCTATGTCACGCACGACCAGTCCGAAGCCCTGACGATGTCGGATCGCATCGCCGTGTTCCACGACGGGCGCATCCAGCAGTTGGCCGATCCAAAAACGCTGTATAACGAGCCGGCCAACCGTTTCGTCGCGTCCTTCATCGGCGAGAACAACACGTTGCCCTGCACCCTGCTGGCGCGTGAAGGGAACCTCGGCATCGTGCGCATGGCCGACGGCTCGACGTTCAGGGCCGTCGGCTCCGCAGCCGCCGGAGCCGGCGCGGAATTCAGCCTGTCCGTCCGCCCGGAAAACATCGCGCTCGCAGGCAAGGGTGCCGATGCCGGCCTCAACCGCATGAC
>JAFKFE010001076.1 GCA_017308345.1 Alphaproteobacteria bacterium
AGCGCTGCGACATCGTCGTGCTCGGCCAGCGTCTTGGCGAGGACGTCGCGTTCGCCGGTGACGATGTTGACCACGCCGGCCGGAACGTCCGAGGTGTCGAGGATCTGGTAAAAGTCCGTCGCCGCCAGCGGATGGCTGGAGGAGGGGACGACGACGACGCGGTTGCCCATCGCGATCGCCGGCATCACCAGCGAGACGAAGCCGAGCAGCGGCGCCTCGTCCGGGCAGAGGATGCCCATGGTGCCGAAGGGCTCGTTCATGGCGAGCGTGACGTGGCGCGACTTGGTCGAGTGCACCGCGCCGTCGAACTTGTCGGCCTGCGCCGCGTACCAGAACGTCCGCCGGATCGAGATCGCGACCTCTTCCGCCGCCGCCTTGGCAGAGGCGCCGGTCATGGCGACGATGCGCGCCTCGAACTCCTTGGCCCGGGAAGAGAGGTTTTCCGCAACGTAATAAAGGACTTGCGCGCGGTTATGCGCCGTGGCGCCGCCCCACGAGCCCGCCTTGCCGCCCGCTTCGACGGCATTGCGGCTGTCCTGGCGGTTGCCGAGGCCGGCCTGGCTGATCGGCTGCCCCTTCGGGCCGAGCACCGTGTAGGAATAGCCGGAGTCGGGCCGTGCCTGCTTGCCGCCGACATAGAGCTTGGCGGTGCGATCGATCGACGGCAGGCCCGAGATCTCCTCGTCGGCGACCGGCAGCGGCGACAGCTTGGCGGCGACTTTCTCGTCTGCCTTCAGGGGCTTGTCGGTGACCGGCTTCAGATATTCGGCCATGCCCTCGCGCCCGCCCTCGCGGCCATAGCCGCTCTCGCGATAGCCGCCGAAGCCGGCTGCGGCGTCGAACATGTTGGTGCCGTTGATCCAGACGACGCCGGCCTTCAGCTTGGCGGCGACGTCGAGCGACAGGTTGATGTTCTCCGACCAGACCGAGGCGGCGAGGCCGTAGCGGCTGTTGTTGGCGATCGCCACCGCCTCGTCCGGGGTGCGGAAGGTCATGGCCGCCAGCACCGGTCCGAAGATCTCGACCTCGGCGATGGTGGAGGCGGGGGCGACGTTGGTGAACAGCGACGGCGGGAAGAAACAGCCCTTCGCTGGTAACCCCTTGTTAGCCTGGAAGAGGGTCGCGCCCTCTGCTTCGCCCTTCGCGACCAGTTCCTTGATGCGCTTCAGCTGGACCGGGTCGACGATGGCGCCCATGTCGACCGACTTGTCGAGCGGATCGCCGACGCGGAGATTTGCCATGCGGGCGCGCAGCTTTGCGTAGACCGCTTCGGCGACGCCTTCCTGCACCAGCAGGCGCGAGCCGGCGCAGCAGACCTGGCCCTGGTTGAACCAGATGCCGTCGACCAACCCCTCGACGGCGCTGTCGAGGTCGGCATCCTCGAAGACGATGAAGGCCGACTTGCCGCCGAGCTCCAGCGAAAGCTTCTTGCCCGATCCGGCGGTGGCCTTGCGGATGATCTTGCCGACTTCGGACGAACCGGTGAAGGCGATCTTCTGCACGCCGGGGTGGTTGACGATGGCAGCGCCTGCCTCAGGCCCGCCCTGCACGATGTTGACGACGCCCTTGGGCACGCCCGCCCGCTCGTAGATCTCGGCGAACAGGATGGCGGTGAGCGGCGTGAACTCGGCCGGCTTCAGCACCACCGTGCAGCCGGCGGCCAGAGCCGGCGCGATCTTCCAGGCGAGCATCAGCAGCGGGAAGTTCCACGGAATGACCTGGCCGACGACGCCGACCGGCTTGTGGTCGGGAAAATCCTTCTCGAGCGCCTGCGCCCAGCCGGCGTGATGGATGAAATGGCGGATCGCCAGCGGCACGTCGATGTCGCGGCTCTCGCGGATCGGCTTGCCGTTGTCGATCGATTCCAGCACCGCGAACAAGCGCTGGTGGCGCTGCATGGCGCGGCCGATGGCGTAGAGCACTTTTGCGCGGGCGTAGCCCGAGGACGCCGACCATTTCGGCAGCGCCCTGGCGGCGGCAGCGACCGCGGCATCGATATCAGCGGCGCCGGCATCCGAGACCTTGGCCAGCAGCTTGCCGGAGGAGGGTTCGCTGGTGTCGAAAGTCTTGCCGCCGGCCGCCGCTTTCCAGCCGCCGTCGATGAACAGGGCCTTGGAGAAATCGCGCGCGGCGAGCCACGCATCAGCCTCGTTACGGGCTTCCGGCGCCGGGCCGTATTCCATGGCGTGATAGCGTTCGAGGATGTTCATGGAACACTCCCTTGGAGGATTTTTTCTGTTGCTTCGCGCCTGCTTGGCCTACGCCATCGCGTGGCGATGGTTGGCCGAATAGTGGCCGGTCAAATGATGCTCGAGCTGGCGTTCGATGTCGGTGAGCAGGCTGGACGCGCCGAAGCGGAACAGCTCCGGCTCTAGCCACGGCCGGCCGAGCTCTTCCTTCATCAGCACCAGCCAGTCGAGCGCGACCTTGGCTGTCGAGATGCCGCCGGCCGGCTTGAAGCCGATGAGATAGCCGGTTTCCTCGAAATAGGCGCGGATGGCGCGTACCATGGCGAGGCCGACGGGAAGCGTGGCGTTGACGCTCTCCTTGCCGGTCGATGTCTTGATGAAGTCCGCGCCCGCCATCATCGCCACCATGGAGGCGAGCATGACATTGCGTAGCGTGGCAAGGTCGCCGGTGCCGAGGATGACCTTGAGATGCGCCTCGCCGCAGGCGGCGCGCATGGCGACGATCTCGTTGAACAACTCGCGCCACTTGGCGCCGTAGACAAGGCCGCGCGGAATGACGACGTCGATCTCGTCGGCGCCATCCTTTACCGACGCCTCGATCTCCTGCAGGCGGGTCGAAAGCGGCGCAAGCCCGTGCGGGAAGGCGGTCGAGACAGCGGCGACATGGATGCCGGTGCCGCGCAGCGCATCGACGGCGGTGGCAACGAAGGGATGATAGACGCAGACCGCCGCCGGGCGGATGGTTTCGCCCGATATGCCGAGGCCCTCGACGATATCCTTGCGCAGCGGATTGATCGCCTTGGCGCAGAGCCGGCGCACGCGCTCGTCGGTGTCGTTGGAGTTGAGCGTGGTAAGGTCCATGCAGGCAATGGCGCGCAGCAGCCAAGCGGCCTGGTTGTCGGCCTTGATCGAGCGCCGCTTGGTGAGCGTGGCGGCGCGACGTTCCAGCGCCGAGCGGTTGACGCTGCGCACCGATTCCAGGAAGCCGAGATCGAGCTTCATGCCGGGGTTGCGGGCAATGCCGTGTTCCAGGGGCATCGGCGTGTTGGCGGCGGCGCGCGCCGGCAGCGGCATCACCTTGGAAGCTCCGGCGCCTGCTTCGCGGATCGTGCTCATCTCCTGCCCTTTCACTCAGCGACCTGCGCCGAAGGATAGCCCGTGAAGCGAAGGTTCACGAGTCTTTCAAAGGCTCATAGCGGAAAAAGGCGGCAAAAGCAGTCGATTTTTGACCGCATGGTCAAAACATCATGCTGAGTAGACACTCCCGGCGTTGGAGATTGGCCGAAACGCCCATCCCTTCGTCATACTCGGGCTTGACCCGAGTATCCATGCCGTGATCTCTGCCGCAGAGTGCAACGGTGCAGAATTCTGCAACGGCCGCAACGCCTTAGCGCAACGGCATGGATTCTAGGGTCTGCGCGCGTCGCTCCGCTCCTTGCTCCGCCCTAGAATGACGAAGCGCGAATGTCGTCGCTAGTCTCAGACGCGTCCAACAGAGTTGGCCGACGGCGCCGTGTCTCAGCCGACGAAGGCGCGCTCGACGACGAAGCTTGCCGGATTGCTCAAGGAGCCTTCCTGGAAGCCGAGGCTTTCGGCGAGTTCCTTGACGTCCTTCAGCATATGCATCGAACCACAGATCATGATGCGGTCGGTCTCGGGGCTGAGCTTCTCGATGCCGAGATCGGAATAGAACTTGCCCGAGCCGATCAGCGCGGTGATGCGGCCCATGCGCGCCGACTCCTCGCGGGTCGTCGAATTGTAGAGCGTGACGCGGCCGGCGGTCAGCTCGCCGATCAGCGGATCGCTCTCCAGCGCAGCCACCAGTTCCTGGCCGTAGGTGAGCTCGGCATTGTCGCGGCAGGTGTGGGTGAGGATGACGTGGTCGAACTTCTCGTAGGTGTCCGGATCGCGCAGCAGGCTGGCGAAGGGCGCGATGCCGGTTCCGGTCGAGATCATGAACAGGCGCTTGGCGGGCGTCAGCGCGTCGAGCACCAGCGTGCCGGTCGCCTTCTGGCGCATGATGACGGTGTCGCCGACCTGGATCTTCTGCAGTTCGGAGGTGAGCGGACCATCCGGCACCTTGATCGAGAAGAATTCGAGCTCGTCGTCCCAGGCGGGGCTGGCGACCGAATAGGCGCGGAAGATCGGCTTCTCGGCATTGGGCAGGCCGATCATGACGAACTCGCCGGAGCGGAAGCGCAGCG
>JAFKFE010001077.1 GCA_017308345.1 Alphaproteobacteria bacterium
ACGACCTTGATCGTGTGATAGTCGGGGTGGATGTTCTGCTTCATCGCTCGCGCCTCTGATGCTCGGCCCCCGAAAGCGCCTTCGTCGCGCCTCGCCGAGGACCCGCCGTCGCCGAATTCATGGGGAACGCGGCGCGCATTCTGTCCCGCCGCTCGTCGGGGCGAACAGATCGATTGCCACGTCGGACGTATGGCTGATGTCCGAAGAGAAGACCTGGGCACGGACCCTGTCGAGGTGGTATCGGCTCGGTCGACCCGCAGAACGTTCCCGGCTGGACGCTTGAGCGGCTGCGGAAATGTCTGCCAAGGATTCACGCTCCAGTCGCGATCGACACTTCAAACGTCGTCTTGAAGCGGCGAAAGCAGGCCTGCACCTTCCCACGGGGATCGAGCTCCTACGCGGTATGCCTTTTCTGTCCGACGACATGGCTGCCGATGTCAGAGAATTCGGCGAACGCCTGTCGCGCAGGCTGAAGCACAAGCCGAAATTCGAAATCGCCCCCCTCGTGGCTTCTCTGGACGACCTCTCGGTCGACCAAGACGTGGAGGCGCTGCAGTGCGTCATGGAAGCGCTTGAAGCCGCGGACGGCTTCGACACAGTGTCCGCGCACGACGCACGGCTGCGCATCCGGTTTTATCTCGCCTCGTGCGGGCATCCCCAGGCCGCGGCCGCGATCGCCGGCGAGACAGCCGCGGTCGCATTCGGCGACGTTCGCGATCATAGCGACTTCAGCCTCGTGTCGCGGGCGCTCGCTTGGTCTCTCGTCGCCCACACCTATGGGCCCATGAGCCGGAACGCGCTCCTGCAATGGCCGCGCGGCAGGGTGGGCAGCGACCTGCGCTCGTACGCCAGGGAGTTCGAGGCGGCGATCAAGGCGCCGGAAGACGAGACGAAGCAGCCGGAAGACAAGTCCGCTTCGAGCGAGACGGCCAAAGACGAAGAGACGGACGCCGGGGAACAGGCCTGGCAAAGCAACAAACCGAAACGTGCCGTGATCGTCTTCAAGGCGATCGGCAACGATTCCACGTCCGAGGGCAAGCGAGTCGTCTCGGAATTCAGGAAGCTGCTCAACGTCCGCTTGCCGCTGCCGTCGGTTCCCGATCTCGTCCGGGTGCGGACGCGGCTCGTGGAAGAATACCCCTACGCCGTCGCCGTCATCGACGATTTGCTCAAGCGCCTTGTCGGCCGCGACAATGTCCGTTTGCGTCCCACGATCCTGGTCGGCACGCCGGGATGCGGCAAGACGCGGCTGACCCGGCGGTTATGCGAAGAACTGGCCGTGCCGTTCGAGCTGGTCTCCTGCGGCGGGATGAGCGACAGCGCGATCGGCGGCACCGCGCGGCGCTGGTCGTCGGGCGAACCGAGCATCGCGGTGCTGTCGATCCGCCGTCATCACACGGCAGGCCCTGTCGTCATTCTTGACGAGATCGAGAAGGTCGGTACCAGCAGGCACAACGGCAACCCGCACGATGTCTTGGTCGGCTTGCTCGAGGAGGAGACCTCGCAGCGCTGGTTCGATCCATACGTCGAGTCGGCCTGCGATCTTTCGCACGTCTCGTGGTTGATGACGGCGAACACGCTCAGCGGGGTGCCTTCGGTGCTTCTCGACCGATGCCGGGTGATCGCGTTCCCGGAACCCGGCCCGGAACAGCTTCACGTGCTCGCACCGCGCATCCTCGAACGCCTCTATGTCGATGCCGGGCACGACCCGCGCTGGGCGACAGCGCTCGAAGCCCACGAACTGTCGGCGCTGGGCAAGAACTGGCGCGGCGGCTCGATCCGGAAGCTGCAGCAACTCCTGGAATCGCTCGTCGAGGCGAGAGAGCGGCACAGGCCAAGGCAATGAGGCGGCATCGGCGGCGACATTGCGAACGAATGGCGGACTGGCGCAGACCGCCGGCGCCGGGCAATGAAGAACGATCCTCATGGAACGGGATGCCGAGACGCAGGAGCAACCGATGAAGCGCAAGAAGACGCGGGCCCACGATGTTCGGCAACAACCGCCTGGCCACGGAGTCGGCCGGATGAACGAGCGCCTTGCGACTCACTTGCTCAAGCGATTGCGACGTGAAGCGAGGGCGCTCGCGCTCTCGGAAGCCGTCGAAGCAGGGATCCTTCAGCGCGAAAGGGTCGAGAGCCATGGCGCCGCACTGACGGTCTATCGCCGTTGTCCGGAAGCGATGGCAGGGATGCCTTCCGAGCAGGTGGTGTCCATCCTGTCGCGCCGCTGGCGCAAGCTCCCCGCCGAAGCCCCGCGTCCGGCACTTGGCTCGCCCGAACTCCCGCTCGACCCTGGTCGCGATAGTTGCGCGACACCAGTCCACGCAGGCGGCAATGCCGCGCCGCGGACGACACCCCTTCCTGCGCACGTGCGGACGGGCGATGTAGAGCTGGTGCGCGCGATTCGCGCTGTTGCGGAGTCTCCGCGAGCGTCCGACATCGCGACCGTGCTCCTGCTTGCGCAAGCGATCCAAGACGGTGCCGCTGCGCTCGCCAGCGTTTTGCAGGCCCTGAGACTGCGGCGACCGATCGTGGCAATGCTGTGCGAAGCCGAAGGATTCGAGCGGAGCTTCCTGTCTCTGCTGAAGCGCGGCGTTCTCTTGCCTGGCGCCGTCGCAATCTCGGTCGGCTATGACATGGATCCACTGCGATTCAACCGCGCATGCCGCTGGCGGGTCGTCACGTTTGCCGGGCAGGATCATGAAGACGACAGCGAAAGGCAATTCGGCATCGCGGCCCGCAGTGACTTTCCGATCCTTGCGGTCGCCGAAAAAGCGGAGCGTCTCGCCGCGAAGCTGGTCAACGCTGCGCAGCTCGGCCTTGAATGCGGGACTTTGAACGCCGTGATTGCGCGTCGCACCATCGAAACCGTTCTCGGCGCGCCGCCGACGGACGGCAAACTCGACGGCATCAACTTCCAATTGCTAAATCTGGGTGACCTTGCCCTCGCCGTCAGGCCAGGCATCACTGGGGATGCGGCAGTCGAAACCTTGCGCAGGCTTGCCGAGGCCGCAGGGGATGCTGCACAGGCCACCGAGATCGCGGACGGCAAGCTGCCGCAGGACGAGAGGTCGAAGTCGGCAAGCTCGTCCACCGCTCGCAAGGGGGATCCCGCCTCGGGCTCGGATATCATTGCGCCAACGTCACCGTCTGAAATCGGCGGACCCCAGAGGGTTCCGACGGTCGAGAACCTGGCTGGCTACGGCGAAGCGACCGCGTGGGCCTTGCAGATCAAGAACGAGTTGCCGATGTGGCGCGTCGGCAAGATCGCTTGGGCGGACATGTGCACCAAAGTCCTTCTGTCCGGTCCGCCGGGAGTCGGCAAGACGCTGTTCGCGCGCGCCCTGTGCAACAGCCTTCAGATCCCGTTGCTCGCGACCTCGGTCGCGCGATGGCTCGAGCCCTCTCATCTGGGCGATGTCCTGAAGCGCGTGCGTCGCGCCTTCGCGGAGGCCGAAGCTCAAAACCCCTGCATTCTTTTCGTAGACGAGTTCGACAGCATCGGCCGGCGCGTCCCTTTCGAGACGCGGGAATACGCCGACTACTGGAATTCCTTCGTCAACTGCGGCCTCGAGATGCTTGACGGGGCGGCGCGCACGAGTGGGGTGATCATCGTTTGCGCCACCAACGATCCTACGGCGATCGACCCTGCGCTGCTCCGGTCCGGAAGGATCGACAGGCAAATCGAGATCCCGCTTCCCGACGCGGAGGCGCGCTTATCGATCCTCAGGCATCATCTTGGTGACGATGTCGAAGCCATCTTGGCGGGCGCGCCAGCGATCGGGAAATCCGATCTGCACAAGATGCAGCAGGAGGGGGTCGCCATGATGTTCGACCAGCCGTACCGCAACCTCGTCGCCGCGGCGATCCCCGCCGGGGCGGAGGCCGACGCACCATGACAAGCATGCAGCCCTCGGCGTCCCCGTCGGCCCCCGCCGCTCTCTCGGCGCTTGCCCGGAAGGCCCAGGGTCTCTCGGGTGCCGATATCGAGAGGTTGGTCAAGGAAGCCCGGCAGCAAGCGCGGCGCGAGCAGCGTTCGCTTGCCTTTTCCGATCTTGAAGAGCGGATCGCTGCGGAGAAAACCTCGCGCTCCATGGCCCTCCGGTTGAGGATGGCAATTCATGAAGCGGGACACGCCATCGCCCGCCTGCTTCTCGGGTTTGGTCCGATCTACGAGATAACCATCGAGGCCCCCGAGGGCGGCTATGTCTCCGGAAGCACTGGCCAGGACGAGGTGGTTGAGACCTGGCTTACTTCCGTGCTTATCGAGACGCTCGCCG
This sequence comes from Alphaproteobacteria bacterium, assembly GCA_017308345.1. GTDB lineage: Bacteria > Pseudomonadota > Alphaproteobacteria > Rhizobiales > Rhizobiaceae > Mesorhizobium. Next base: position 4,281 of record JAFKFE010001077.1, read on the forward strand.
GGCGGGCCGCCGAGGAAGTTATGCTCGGCTCGATCTCAGCGAATAGCGGCGGCTTGGACTACAGCGATCTTGCATCGGCGACGAGGCTGGCCCTGGAAATGGAAACGGTCC
>JAFKFE010001078.1 GCA_017308345.1 Alphaproteobacteria bacterium
GGATCTTCGGGTCGAGCGCGCCATCCTCGAGTGTCACTTCGGAATCGCCGCCGAGGCCGAAGGTGCGCATCGCGACGGCTTCGACCATGGTGCGGAAGCCGCCGACGGTGGCGCCTTCCGGATCGAGGCGCGGGCGGCCGCCGTCGAGCACGGCGACGTCGGTGGTGGTGCCGCCGATGTCCGACACCATGGCGTCGTCCAGCCCGGTCATGTGGCGGGCGCCGACAAGAGAAGCGGCCGGGCCGGAGAGAATGGTCTCGATCGGCCGCTGGCGGGCGAAGGCGGCCGACACCAGCGCGCCGTCGCCGCGCACCACCATCAGGGGTGCCGCGATGCCGCGTTTGGCGAGGAAGCCTTCGGTCGCCGCGACCAGCCGGTCGATCATCGAGATCAGCCGGGCGTTGAGCAAGGTGGTGAGCGCGCGGCGCGGGCCGCCGAGCTTTGCCGAAAGCTCATGGCTGGCGGTGACCGGCAGGCCGGTCTTCTGGCGGATCAGGTCGCGGGCCGCGAGCTCATGCGCCGGATTGCGGGTGGCGAAATAGGCGCAGACGGCGAAGCCCGACACCGAGGCGCCCAGCTCCGGCAGCGCCGCCTCGAGGCCGGAGAGGTCGAGCTTGGCCGCATTGCCGTGCACGTCATGGCCGCCGGGGCAGAACACCACCGGGTCGGTGCCCAAAGCCGCCTTCAGCCCGTCGCGGGCAAGGTCGGCCTCGGAAAAGCCGATCATGACCAGCGCCACGCGCCCGCCCTGGCCCTCGACCAGCGCGTTGGTGGCCAAGGTGGTGGACATCGAGACGAGTTTTATCGCGGCCGGGTCGGTGCCGGATTTCTCCAGCACCGCATCGACCGCGCCGGAAATGCCGACGGCGAGATCGTGGCGCGTGGTGAGCGACTTGGCCTTGGCCAGGACTTTTCCCTTGGGTCCACCTTCCTCCGACCACAGCACCGCGTCGGTGTAGGTGCCGCCGGTGTCGATGCCGAGGAAGAGAGGGGGAGGCTTGGCGGTCATTTTTGAAGGCGGTCCGCAGTCATGGGCTTTGTTGCGAAGCCCTTAGCCGATACGGACCGGCCGATAAAGGCGTGAAAGATGGGCCAGGGGGCGGAGCTGCCAATCTCCCCCACGAGGGGGGAGATTGGCAGCTTGACCGCCGCGCCAGTCTTTCTGCGGCAAGAAAGAGCCGGGGTACCCGCCCTACTTCGCCGTAACGGTGCCCTTCATCGAGCTGTGGATGGCGCAGTGGAACGGGTGCGACCCGGCCTTGGTGATCTTGACCCTGGCGCTCTTACCCGAGGCGAGATCGCCGGTGTCGAAGGAGCCGTCCCCGGCCGTGGCGGTGTGCGTCATCGGATCGGCGTTGGTGAAGGTGATGGTGTCGCCGACGGCGACACTGATCTTCGACGGGTTGAATTTCATGCCCTTGATCTGGACCGCGTGGTTGGCGGCGTAGGCGGGCATGGCCAGGGCAAGCAGGGCGAGAACGAGCATGGTGCGCATGATGGATATCCTCCCGAGCGCGAGACCTCATGCATAACTAACGCCGGCGCGGCGCTCGTCATCCCAAGAATCCCACTCTTTTGTGCGATCCGTCGCAGAAAGGCTTGTTCTGCGAATGCCCACACCGGCACAGGAACACCTTGGTGGTGCGGGCAATCGTATGTCCCGTGCCGGTGACGATCTCGGCATTGCCCTCGACCTTCAACGGTCCGTTGCTGGTGGGGGTCACGGTCAGCGGCCCGTCGCGAGCTTCCAGCACCTGCGCCTCCTTCAGCGGCGGCTCGCCGGTGGCGGTGAAGCCGGCCTTGATGTGGCTGTTGTCGCAGAACGGCTTGTTCTGCGACTGGCCGCAGCGGCAGAGCGTGGCGCGAAAGAAGGTCTCGTCGCCCAGCACGATCTCGGCATGCACGGCGAGCGGGCCGTTTTCGCGGACGCGCACCGTGTTGACCACCGGCGGCCTCTCCTGCGGGCCGCCATCCTTTCTGGTGTAGGTGATGGCGCCCGACGGGCAGTTTTCCGCCAGCGCCACGACCTGCTCGACGCTCGCCGCTTCCGGATGGATCCACTCGCCCGGTGCGTTGGGCACGAAGACATGCGGGTTGCCGAGCACGCAATTGCGCGAATGGATGCAGCGCTTGCCGTTGAAACCGACGTCGATCTTCTCGCCTTCGACCGTGCCTGCCATTTGGGTGGGGTCTCCTGTTCGGTGGGTCGGCGGCAAGGCTAGGGCGGCGGCGAGAGGGGCGTCAAGCTGGCCGCAAGCGGAGCCTTTACCTTCTCCCCTTGTGGGGTCCGAAGGACGGGGCGAGACCCGTGGCTCGCCCCCGGGCGGTGGCTCGGCGCGCAGCGCCGAGCCACCTTCCCCCACAAGGGGGGAAGGGGAAGAAGCGCCCCTACTCCTCCAGGTCGATCTCCTCGGTCTGGCCGCCGCTGCAGGTGTAGCAGCAGTCCTCGCAGTTCTCCTGATTGTTGGGGCCGACACCCCAATAGGTCTCTTCATCGCCGTCGACCCAGGCGCCGTAGCAGATCTTCTCGCCCTCATTGCAGGAGATCGGCAATTGCTTGGTCTCGCCGTCGTCGAGGTAGAAATCCTTGCCGTCGCCCGGCCAGACATAGTCGCGGTCCTGGCTGTAGAGCTCGACGCGCATGGCATTGGGGTGGCCGTTCCTGATCTGGAAGGTGACGTCGCCGGCATGGGCGGCGGGCGCGATGAGGACGGCAAGCGAAAGCGCGGCGGCAAGGCGGCGCGCGACGGTGATGGACATGATACCCCCTGGCGAATCGGCCCCCTCGGCCGATGGCGCGATGATGGCATGGCGCGGGCCTGTGCCAAGGGTGGCGGCGAAAAATAGCTGGGTGTGGGCAGTCATAACGGCGGCGAGGACCTGATCCTCGCGCACGGGATCGCCGACCTTGGCGTGCCACTCGACCAGTTCCGCCTCGGCGGCCCCTTCGCCCCCATCCGGCGGCTTGATGACGTGTTCACCCATGGTCCAGGCCTCCATGGTTTCGACAAGCGCGCGCCCGACGCGCGTGGAGCCGGGGAAATACTCCCACTCCTGGGCATGCGGGTAAGGCGTGTCCCAGCCAGCCACGCGCGCCGCCGGCGCCTCGAGGTGATAGAAGCAATGCTCCTGCACCAGCGCCGCCAGCTCCGCGCCGAAGCCGGAGGTCAGTGTCGCTTCCTGCGCCACCACGCAGCTGGGCGACGATTCCCATCACGGTGTTACTCTCCGTCAGCCAGATGCCGCTCATCATGCGTCACTCGCCGGACGCGCATACCGGCGACAGGGGAACGCAATAAGACTGCCTGCCGGTGGCAAAGAACCGTTCGATAGCAAGTTTCCGTCGAAATACCTGAATACACACTGGTTCCTGACGCTCGACGAAACCTTGTCCAAGATGGAAGAATGTCGTAAGGACTACAGCACCATCGGCAACAAGCCGCCGATATCGCTCATGCAGGTTCATCGCGGCTGTTCCTCTTGCCATTCACCAGCGCTTATTTCGGGCTCAAAATAGTCCGATTCGAATCGTCAGTGGCGTACTATGAAAACGGCTTTTATCACCGGTATTACCGGCCAAGATGGAGCTTATCTGGAGCGTCTTCTGCTAGGAAAAGGGTGCAGTCCGTCGTACTTCGCATCCGAAGTTGTCATGACTGATATAACCAGGTATCGCTGGAGACGGTCAACTTCGTGATTTTGATTTTGCCAAATATAACTCGGGCCACGTTGAAGGCATGTGGCGCATGCTGCAGCGGCGTGAAGCCGATGACTACGTCCTGGCGACTGGAATAGGCATGACCATCCGCGGTTGTGTCAATTTCACCGCCGAGGCACCCGACATGGATTTGGATTGGCAGGCGAGGGTCTCGGCGAGACTGCGTTTGAATGCAAGGCCGGCCGTCGAATTGTGAAGGCCAATGAACGTTTCTCTCGGCCGGCGGAGGTCGATCTGTTGATCGGAGGCCCTAGCAAGGCACGGACGAAGCTGGGCTGGTTTCCGCAGACTGGCGTGCGAGAACTCGCAGCCATGGATGGCTCGGTGCGATTAAGCGCACTGAAGTAGATGGGGAAGAGGGGCGGATGGAGAAACATCAATACCTGGGCTACGTCGACAGGTATACTCAAGGGCAAATTTTCGGCTGGGTAGTCCGAGGCGACGACAAGGCCGGCGGGTTGATGGTGGGGGTTTTCCTGGACGGCGGCCTGGTTACGACCGCTGTCGCCAATCATTTCCGTTCGGATGTGCGTGAGGCTGGCATCGGGGACGGCCATTCTGGCTTCGTGCTGGATCTACCTTCCGATACTCTTGAACTGGCGGTGCCGCATGGCGGTGAAGTTATGGTTCAGGTGATGGAGGAAGACAATTAT
>JAFKFE010001079.1 GCA_017308345.1 Alphaproteobacteria bacterium
TGGAGCGGGTAGCGGGAATCGAACCCGCGCGTTCAGCTTGGGAAGCTGACAGGCTACCATTACATCATACCCGCGCGGCAGCCTCGTTACCATGATGGCGCGGTCTCAAGCAATCGCCAAAAACCTGGATGGCAGGACTGGGGGTTCGATCCGGTTTCTCAGGTGCAGGCCGGCTTGACGACCAGTGCCGCCGCGAGGAGAGCTTTCGAGGTCGGGTTCCAGCTCCCGGCGCTGCTTTTCATGAGAAATGCGAAGGTTTCAGGGATGGCCATGCGGTAGGCCAAATGGACACCTTGCGCGGACCGAGCCGCCCGGCTGGCTTGATGGCGGACTGTCGAGTGCGTAGTTTCTGATATCGTGCTGCCGAATCGGGGCAGCTCAAACCGGAGAACGGCCTTGTCCGCACTGACACGCTTCCTTGGCGATACGCCACTCAGGGTGCTCGTGAAGTTGCTCGTGGTCTCCTTCCTGGTCGGCCTCGTCATGCACGCCTTCGGCTGGAGCCCGATGGACGTGCTTTACGGCATCCGCCAGTTCTTCATTGATCTGTGGAATCTCGGCTTCCACGCCATCGACCGCTTCCTGGGCTATATCCTGCTCGGCGCCGCGATCGTCGTGCCGGCCTTCATCCTCCTCAGGATCGCTAGCTACAGGAAGTAGCCCGGCGAGAGTCAGGCATAGGCTGCCGCCGCCTCGAACAGGGCGGCGTGCCGCGCGGCCAGCGCCGGAACGTCGTTCGAGTAGCCGCCGCCGATAACGCCGCATAGCGGCACGCCGCGCTTGCGGAAATGGCCGATAACCATGTCTTCGCGGGCGCGCAGGCCCTCGTCGGTCAGCGCCAGCCGGCCGAGCCTGTCCTCGGCATGGACATCCACGCCTGCGTTGTAGAAGACGATATCCCAGCGCCTTTGCCCGGAGAGTTCCGGCAGGACGGCGGCGAGCCGCTCGATATAGGCGTCGTCGCCGGTGCCGTCCGGCAGGGCGACGTCGAGGTCGGAGGCGATCTTGCGCACCGGGTAGTTGCGCTCGCAATGCATGGAAAAGGTGAAGGCGCGGGGTTCGTGCTTCAAAATATCCGCCGTGCCGTCGCCCTGATGCACGTCGAGATCGACGATCAGCACGTTTTCGACCGCGCCTTCGGCCAGCAGCCTCAACGAGGCGACCGCCACATCGTTGAAGGTGCAGAAGCCGGCGCCTTGCGCGCGCCGTGCATGATGGCTGCCGCCGGCGGCGTTGCAGGCAATGCCGTATCCCAGTGCCAGCCGTGCCGCCAGCATCGTCCCGCCTGTGGCGAGCTGTGCCCTCAGCGACACGCGCGGGTCGACCGGAAAGCCGATCTCTCGCTCTATTCTTTCCGGCACCCGGCAGGCGATCACCTGGTCGACATAGTCCGCCGCGTGCGCGAGCCTCAGCAGGGCCGCCGGCGCCGGCTCCGGCATCGAAAGAGTCCCTGGCGCGGCCAACCCGCGTCTGCGCAAGGCCTCCATCAGGAGCGGGTACTTGCTCATCGGAAAGCGATGGTTGGCGGCAAAGCCTGCATCATAGTCGGGGTGATGGACGATCTGCAGCGACATGGATCGGAACGGCCTGCACCAACCTTGATGTTCGGTTGGCGGGTGGATGGAGGTTGCGCGACGCGGGCAAACTGGGGCACATCGGGTCTCCGATCAAGCCGCAATCAGCCAGGCAGCAATCCCCTTGGATGCGACCCCCTTGGACGTGACACAAGCCAACGACAGGTCCTTCGCCGTCACCAACCGTTCGGTGCTGGCGATCGCCGTTCCGATGACGCTTGCCTATCTGACGACGCCGCTGCTCGGCATCGTCGACACGGCGGTGGTCGGCCAGTTCGGCGACGCGGCCCTGCTCGGCGCCCTGGCGGCGGGATCGCTGGTCTTCGACGTCGTCTTCACCACCTTCAACTTCCTTCGCTCCGGCACCACCGGCCTCGTCGCGCAGGCCTTCGGGCGCGGCGATGCGCTGGAAGAGCAGGCGGTGCTGTGGCGCGCCGTGCTGATCGCGGTCGTCGCCGGCGTCACAGTTGCCGCCCTTTCGCCGCTCTTTGTCACGGGTGGCCAATGGTTCATGGGCGCCGAGCCGCGCGTCAGCGCGGCGATGTCGGTCTATATCCGCATCAGGCTGCTCGCCGCGCCTTTCTCGCTGACCAACTACGCCATACTGGGCTACGTCCTGGGCCGCGGCGAAGGTGGGCTCGGCCTGATGCTTCAGGCGGTGCTCAACGGCATCAACATCGTGCTCTGCTTCCTGCTCGGCCTGGAACTCGGCTGGGGCGTCGCCGGCGTCGCCTGGGCGACGGTCACGGGCGAGTTCCTGGCCATGCTGCTTGGCCTCGCCATCGTGCTCAGCCGCTTCCGCAAGCTGCAGCGGCCGTCACGCCGTCGCATCCTCGACCTGCCATCCTATCGGCGCATGTTGTCGCTCAACCGCGACATCATGATCCGTTCCTTCTCGCTGCTTGCCGCCTTCGCGCTGTTCACGCGCCAGGGCGCGCATTTCGGGACGGTGACGCTCGCCGCCAACGCCGTGCTGATGAACTTCTTCCTCATCGCCGGCTATTTCCTCGACGGTTTCGCCACCGCCGCCGAGCAGCTTGCCGGCCGCGCCATCGGCGCGCACGCGCCGGCTCCGTTCCGGCGGGCCGTCCGGCTCACCCTGATCTGGGGCTTTGGGCTCGCCGGCATCGCAACGCTCATCCTGCTGACGGCTGGCGCGGGCCTGGTGGCATTGGTGACCACGTCTCAAGATGTCCGCGCGGTCGCGGACATCTATCTGCCATGGGCGGCCTTCACGGCGCTGAGCGGCGTGCTCGCCTTCCAGATGGACGGCGTCTTCATCGGCGCCACATGGTCGCGCGACATGCGCAACATGATGCTGTTGTCGTTCCTCGCCTTCAGCGTCGCGCTGCTCACCCTTGCGCCGGCCTTCGGCAACAACGGCCTGTGGGCATCGCTGCATGTCTTCCTGCTGGTGCGCGGAGTGAGCCTGCTTGCGGTTCTGCGGCGAAGGGTACGCACGGCATTTTGGCGTTAGCGCTGGATGCCTGCGTCCGAGGCGTTTCTCAACTCCAGAGGTCGGTCGAGAGGTATTTCAGCCCGGAGTCGCAGATCACGACAGCGATCGTCTTGCCTGATTGATCGCCGCGCAGGAGACGCAGCGCGGCGGCCACATTCGCCCCGGACGAGAAGCCACCGAAGATGCCTTCGCTGCTCGCAAGCAAGCGCGTGGCCTCGCGCGCCTCGTCGCCGGAAACCTGAAGATAGCCATCGACGGGCGCGTTGTTCAGGAATGCCAGGTCCGGCATGGCGTAGCCGCCGCCTTGGATGGGGTGCTCGGGCCGGGTGACCGTCTCTCCCGCCGCCGCCGCGGCGCCCTTAGGCTCGACGATGAAGCACTGGATCAGAGGGTTGCGTTCCTTGAGCGCCCTCGCCACCCCGGCATAGGTGCCGCCCGAGCCGATGAAGTCGACGAACGCGTCGACGGCGCCATGGCTGGCGTCCCAGATTTCCGGCCCGGTTCCGTGATAATGCGCAAGCCAGTTCCCGTCGCGATGGAACTGGTCGGCACGGTACGCGCCTCGTTCCGCCACCACCGCTCTGGCGGCCTGCTCGACGAGCGCCAGATCGCCGCCCGAGACTTGCCCCGGCACCGACCCTGGCAATTGGTCCACGAGGATCACCTCCGCGCCGAGCGCCGTCATCATGCGTGCGCGCTCTTCGGAGTTGCCCTTCGACATCACCGCGACGAAGGGGTAGCCCCTGACGGCGCAGATGATCGCGAGCCCCGTGCCCATGTTTCCGGAGGTGAGCTCGACCACGGTTTGTCCCGGCTTGATGGCGCCGGATCTTTCGGCCTCCTCGATTATTCCGAGCGCCGCGCGGTCCTTCTTGGAAAAGCCCGGATTGAGATATTCCAGCTTGGCGAGAATTGTGCCGTCGACGCCCGCCTGCGCGGTCAGCCTGTCGAGCCGGACCAATGGCGTTCCACCGATCGAGTCCACGACGGAGTTCAAAACCTCGGGCATCGTCCGTCCTCCTGGCTTGGTGGGAATTCTCAAAGCCGTTCGGACCAGCTTGAGCAGCCGGTATCGCGCAGTTCCCGGATGGATTTGAGCCGCTCCCTCTCCGCGAAGCGCGCCATGCCGGCGACGATGCGCCCGGGCAGTGCCGGGCCGGCATAGATCATGCCGGTATAGAGCTGGACGAGATCGGCGCCGGCGCGGATCTTCTCCAGCGCCGCCTCGGCGGAATCGACGCCGCCGACGCCGATGATGGCCATTTCCGGGCCGAGCAGCTTGCGCATCCTGGCGAGCATCGCCGTCGAGCGCTCGAAAAGCGGCTTGCCCGAAAGGC
>JAFKFE010001080.1 GCA_017308345.1 Alphaproteobacteria bacterium
GCCACGCCATCCAACTCATCCAGCACCTCCGCCGGCAGCTCCAGTTCAGCCGCCGCCAGATTCTCCCGCAAATGCCCGACCGACGATGTGCCCGGGATCAAGAGGATGTTGGGGGACCGCTGCAAAAGCCACGCCAGCGCCACCTGCATCGGCGTCGCGCCGAGCCGTTCCGCCACCCCCGACAGCGTCGAGGATTGCAGCGGGCTGAACCCGCCGAGCGGGAAGAAAGGCACATAGGCGGTGCCGGCGCGGGCGAGCTCGTCGATCAGCGCGTCGTCGTCCCGGTGCGCCAGGTTGTACTGGTTCTGCACGCAGACGATGTCGCAGATGCGCCGGCCTTCCGCGATCTGGGCGTGGGTGGCGTTGCTCAAGCCGATATGGCGCACAAGTCCCTTGCGTTGCAATTCGGCAAGCACGGTCAGCGGAGCCTCGATCGAGCCTTCAGCGGGACCATGCACATCGAACATGAGGCGCAGGTTCACCACGTCCAGCACGTCGAGGCCGAGGTTGCGCAGATTGTCGTGCACAGCCCTTTCGAGATCCTCGGGCGCAAATGCCGGCAGCCAGGACGCGTCGTCGCCGCGGCGGGCGCCGATCTTGGTGACGATGACGAGGTCGTCGGAGTATGGCGCCAGCGCCTCTCGGATCAGCCTGTTGGTGACATGCGGGCCATAGAAGTCGCTGGTGTCGATATGGCTCACGCCTCGCGCGATCGCCTCGCGCAGCACGGCAATGGCCGCGTCGCGGTCCTTCGGCGGACCGAACACGCCCTTGCCCGCAAGCTGCATGGCGCCGTAGCCGAGACGATGAATAGAGCGGTCGCCGAGTTTGTAGGTGCCGGATTTGTGTACGCTGGACATCGTGGTTCTCCTTCGCTGCCGGCGACGGAGATAGGCCATGGCCGCTGTCCCGATAACCGGATATATTCAGCACAGCTTGTACGAAATTTAGGACAATGGCGGCTGACCTCAACGATCTTCAGGCGTTCATGGCCGTGGCTCGCGCCGGAGGCTTTCGCGAGGGAGCCCGCGCGACGGCGGGCAGCGCGTCAGCGCTCAGCGAAGCCATCCGTCGTCTGGAAACCCAGCTCGGTGTGAGGCTCTTCAACCGCACCACGCGCAGCGTCGCCTTGACCGAGGCGGGTGCCGGCCTGCTGGCGCGGCTCGGCCCCGCATTGGGCGAGGTGGAAGCCGCGCTCGATGTGGTGAACGGCTTTCGCGACCGGCCAGCCGGCACCTTGCGGCTCAACGTGCCCGTCAGCGCTTCACGGCTGGTTCTGCCTAGGATCGTGCCTGGATTTCTTGCCGCCTATCCCGCGATCCGCCTGGAAGTGATAGCGGAAGAGAGCTTCGTCGATCTGCTGGCGGCCGGTTGCGATGCGGGGATCCGTTACGACGAGCGGCTGGAGCAGGACATGATCGCGGTGCCGATCGGGCCGCGCGCACAGCGCTTCGCGACGGCCGCTTCGCCGGCCTATCTCGACCGGCACGGCCGCCCTCAACATCCGCGCGACCTGCTCGATCACGCCTGCCTGCGCGGGCGCTTTCCCGGACGCGGCGCGATGCCCTGGGAGTTCGTGCGAGACGGCGAGGTGATCCGGGTCGATCCGCCCGGGCCGCTTATCGTAAGCCTCGGCGGTGCCGTCGATCTTGCCGTCGACGCGGCCATCGCCGGAACCGGCATCGTCAGCCTGTTCGAGGATTGGCTTCGCCCGCATTTTTGCAGCGGCGTGCTCGAACCCGTCCTTGAGCCGTGGTGGGAGGAGTTTTCCGGGCCGTTCCTCTACTATCCAGGCCGTCGCCTTGTGCCCGCCCCGCTGCGCGCTTTCATCGACTACGCCAAGACGCCGGCCGGGCGCTGGTGAGGAAAACAAAAAGGCCGCCCGGAGGCGGCCTTTCGAAAAGTCTGGGTCTCGTAGGCTTAGCGCTTGGAGAACTGGAAGCTGCGGCGGGCCTTCGCCTTGCCGTACTTCTTGCGCTCGACCACGCGGCTGTCGCGGGTCAGGAAGCCGCCCTTCTTGAGCACCGAGCGCAGGCCCGGCTCATAGTAGGTCAGCGCCTTGGAGATGCCGTGACGCACCGCGCCGGCCTGGCCGGAGAGGCCGCCGCCGATGACGGTGGCGACGATGTCGTACTGGCCGGCGCGGTTGGCCGCGACGATCGGCTGGTTGAGGATCATCTGCAGCACCGGACGCGCGAAATAGGTCGCGAATTCCTTGTCGTTGACGGTGATCTTGCCGGAACCCGGCTTCACCCAGACGCGCGCGATGGCGTTCTTGCGCTTGCCGGTGGCATAGGCGCGGCCCGACTTGTCGAGCTTCTGGACATGCACGGGCGCGGCCGGCTGCGCGGCGACGGCGCCGAGTTCTGCGAGCGAGGAAAGCTCAGCCATTACGAGGCCCTCTTGTTCTTGGAGTTCAGCTTGGCCACGTCGAGCGTGACGGGCTGCTGGGCGGTGTGCGGATGCTCGGCGCCTGCATAAACGCGGAGATTCTTCATCTGGCGGCGGCCAAGCGGGCCGCGCGGGATCATGCGCTCGACGGCCTTCTCGACGACGCGCTCGGGGAAACGGCCCTCGAGCAGCTGGCGCGCGGTGCGCTCCTTGATGCCGCCGGGATGGCCGGTGTGCCAGTAGTAGACCTTGTCGGTGTACTTCTTGCCGGTGAACACCACCTTGTCGGCATTGATGACGATGACGTTGTCGCCATCATCGACATGCGGGGTGAAGGTGGGCTTGTGCTTGCCGCGCAGATGGTTGGCGATGACGGTGGCCAGACGACCGACGACGAGACCTTCGGCGTCGATCAGCACCCACTTCTTCACCACATCCGCAGGCTTCTGCGAAAAGGTAGCCATGGTTTTGCTCTCAGGTTGACCTCTCCGTCCGGGAGGGACAAGAGAAGGCGTTTCTTGTTGCTTGGATTGGCGGGAGAGCCGGAGCCGCCCGCCAATAACAAAACGGCGGCCATTGCGGGCCGCTGCTTCGGGAGGGCTTATAGGCGAGGGTGGCTGACGCGTCAAGGGAACGGAAAATGAGTTCCGGTGAATAAATTTAGCAAAAACAATGGGTTGCCTCGATGGTATTATTTTACCACAAGTTTGGCCCGGCGCTGATCCGCATCGGGCTAATGCTTGGCTTCGATTTCCTTGCGGGCGGCACTTGAGAGAAACGCCGATCTGGTAATGCCGCGCTCGCGCGCGGCTGCATCGATTGCGCGCAAGACACCGCGTTCGAATGTTACGTTCGCCCTCACCACGGCGCTGTCATTATCGATCAGCGGCACCGAGATCAGATACGCTCCTTCTGACAGCGCGGCACGAATTTCGGGAAGCGACACAATCGCCTTATGGCTGGAAGGCTCAGGGACGGGCATATCCTCGGCCCAAAGCTGCAGGGCCTCGACGGCATTCGGCACGATATCCTCTGCTACGTCGGCCGCCGAGAAACAGCCAGGAATGTCGGGGAAGCGAACGCCAAACGCGCTCTCGGCGTCCTTTTCGACCAGCGCGAAATAATTCTTCATTCCAGCCTCCTGATCTCGGCGCTCGATTCAGTTCGCCTGAATCCAGCCTGCCTGCTTGGCGATCGCGCGAGCAGTGCGGACTGGCAGATCTTTTTCCGGGTGTGGAACGACAAGCACGATAGCGCCTTTTCGGAATTTGTGATGCGAGCCCCGAACCGAGACCAATTCGAAGCCGTTGTCCTTCAACCGCTTTATGATGCGACGACTGTCACGCTCGATCAAATCTCACCTATGCGCATATATATACACATTGCATTGCGGCATCAAGATTGGGAAGACTTTCTTGGGATCGAATAGGTGCCGGTGGCATGCGCCACGGTGTGGCCATCGGGTCCCGCGACGATGTCGATGTCGAACACCATCAGGCTCTTGCCGAGCTTCAGGATGCGGCAATGGCCGTCGATCGGCCCGGCTTCCGCCTTGCGCATGAAGTTGATGTCGAGGTTGACGGTCACCGAAAGTGCGTCCGGGCCGGCGTGGCTCAGCACGCAGACATAACCGCCGATGTCGGCCAGCGTGAACAGCGACGGACCCGAGACCGTCCCGCCGGGACGCAGATGCCGCTCGTCGGCATTGAGCCGCACCGTGCAGCCGCCGGGAAACACGTCGATCGCCTCATAGAAGGTGAAGCTGTCGTTGAGCTGCGGATAGACGCTTGCCATCAGCGCGTTGACTTCGGCCGCGTTGAGCATTGGCTTCAGATCGCTTTGGGCAGGCATGGGCAGCGTCCTATATGAGATGGCGGGCTCCGGGCGATTTGCCTGGACCAAACGGTGCGACGGAGAAAACACGTCTCGCAGCTGTTCTTCAACCGGCAGCGTGCTAGTTCTATTGCTCCATT
>JAFKFE010001081.1 GCA_017308345.1 Alphaproteobacteria bacterium
AAAGCGAGGTGTTCGCGCGTATAGGCGGGCATCCACTCGGGCTGACCTTCGCCCAGAACGGCGATCTGCTCACCTGCGTAGGCGGCATGGGCGTCTACAAGGTGAGCCCCTACGGCACCGTCTCCAAGGTGACCGACGAGACCAACCGCAGTTGGCTGTCGGTGATCGACGATTCCCGCCTGCGCTTGCCCGACGACCTCGACATCGCGCCCGACGGCCGCGTCTTCTTCAGCGAGGCGACGATCCGCTATGAGATGGCCGACTGGGTGGTCGATGCGCTTGAGGGGCGCGGCAACGGGCGGCTGATCTGTCATGACCCATCGAGCGGAAAAACCCGCACGATGCTGCGCGGTCTGATCTTTCCGAACGGCATCACGATCTGCCGCGACGGCCAGTCCCTGCTGTTCGCGGAGACGTGGGCCTGCCGGATCTCGCGCTACTACTTCGACGGGCCAAGGAAGGGACAACGGGAAATCTTTGCGTCCAATCTCCCCGGTTATCCCGACAACATCAATCGCGGTTCCAATGGAACGTATTGGGTGGCGCTGCTCGGCCTGCGCACCAGGACCTTCGACCTCGCCATGCGCAAGCCGTCTTTCCGCCGCCGGATGGCGCGCCGTATCGCATCCGATGAGTGGCTGTTCCCGAACGTCAATCGCGGCTGTGTCGTGCAACTTTCGCAGGACGGCACGGTGCTGGATGTGCTGTGGGACGGCGAGGGCGAGAACCATCCCTCGATCACCTCGACCTGCGAGCACAAGGGCTATCTCTACCTCGGCGGGGTTTCCAACAACCGCATCGGCAGGGTGCGCCTGCCGAACGCCGATCCGGAATGGACGGCCCGCGACGATTATTGGGGCAAGGGCCAATGAGCTTTTTATCGAAGTTGCTCGGCCAGGATAGCGCAGACACGCTGAGCGTGCCCGCCATGGACGGCATGTTCAAGCCGAACACGCTGCTGGACGGCACCGAGCGAATCGCTGATCTGGCGGGCGCGGACAATCTGGCGGCCGGACCGGACGGACTCTACACCAGCGGTGGGAACACGCTGTTTCATATCGATCCGGACGTCAAGCGCGTCGAGGCGTTCAGGACGTTCGAAAGCACCGTGACCATGGCAGCGACGTCGCCGGCCGGCCGGCTGGCGGTCGGCATCGAGGGGGGCAGCCTGGAGCTGTTCGATAACGGAGCATGGCGCCGGCTGGATTTTCCAGCCGACCTCGCCGCCTGCATCACGGCCGGCCTCTTCGTTGACGAGGAAACGCTCTATCTGACGGTCGGCTCGCGGCAGCATCGGGCCTCGGAATGGAAGCGGGATCTGATGAGCCGGGGCTCGACCGGAACGCTGCTGCGCTGCAGCCTTCCGACCGGGGCGGTCGAGGCGCTCGCCGACAATCTGGCCTTTCCCTATGGTTTAGCCCTCCTGGACGACGGCAGGCTGGCGGTGAGCGAAAGCTGGTGCCACCGCGTCGTGGCGGCGCAGCCTCGGCGGGGATCGACGGAGGTCTTGATCGGCGACCTGCCCGCTTATCCGGCGCGGCTGGCTACGTCTGCGAAGGGCGGCTTCTGGCTGGCGCTCTTCGCGCCGCGCCGCCAGCTGACGGAGTTCGTGCTCAGCGAAGACGACTATCGTCTCGAGATGATGTCGACGATCTCGCCGGAGGCCTGGATCGGTCCGGACTTTTGCGACAATGGCGACAACGAGCAGCCGCTGCAGGCGGGCTCGGTGCGGCAGATGGGGATCATGAAGCCCTGGGCACCGTCGCGATCCTACGGCCTTGTCGCGAAGCTCGACCGGGACATGAAGCCGGTCGCCAGCTACCACTCCCGCGCCGACGGCAGGATGCACGGGATCGCATCGGTCGCCAAATATCGTGGGCAGGTCTACGCGGCTTCGCGCGGCAGCGGCACGCTCCTGCGGATCGGCATGGACGACGCGCCATGACCAATATCGTCGAATTCAGGAACGCAACCAAATCCTTCCGCCGCGTCGCCGCGTTCCGCAATGTCGACTTCACTCTGCGCAAGGGCGAGGTGCACGCGCTGCTGGGCGAGAACGGCGCCGGGAAATCGACGCTAACCAAGGTGCTCGCCGGCCTCTATCCCCTGACCTCGGGCGAAATGCTGGTCGAAGGCGTTGAGCGCAAATTCGCCTCACCGGCCGATGCGCTGGGCTACGGCGTGGCCATGGTGTTCCAGGAGACGAACCTGATCCCGTCGATGACGGTGGCGCAGAACCTGTTCCTCGGCGAGGAAAGCTTCTTCAACAGACTTCGCGGCGTCAACATACGCGCCCAGCAGCAGCTGCAGCGCCTGAGTTTCCATGTCGAGCCCACGGCGCTGGTCTCCTCGCTCGGGGCCGCAAAGAAGCAGATGGTCGAGATCGCGCGCGCCGTGCAGCGCCGCGCCCGCATATTCATTTTTGACGAGCCAACTGCGACGCTGACGCCCGAGGAAAAGCAGCACTTCTTTGCGCTGGTCGAGCAGCTCAAGGCGAGCGGTGGATCGATCATCTTCATCTCGCATGCGCTGGAGGAGGCACTTGCCATCGCCGACCGCATCAGCGTGCTGCGCGACGGCGAATTGGTGGTTACCGACGACACGAAGAACTTCAGCCGCGATCGCATCATCCAGGCGATGGTCGGTCGCCAGCTCAAGGACGAACTCTACGGGACGACAGGCACACGCAAGGCGAGGCCGATCGGCCGCAAGGTGCTGGCGCTCGAGAACGTCTCGATGGGCAAGGTCGTGCGCAGCACCACCCTTTCAATCTTTTCGGGCCAGGTCACCGGCATGTTCGGGCTGGTCGGCGCGGGACGGACCGAGATGATGAAGATCGCCGCCGGCGTGCTGAAAAGGGATTTCTTCCACGGCGGCCGCGTGAAGCTGAACGGCGAAAGCGTACGCTTCAAGGTGCCGCGAAATGCGGTTAACCGGCAAATCGCCTATGTGACGGAAGACCGGAAGCTGGACGGCCTGTTCGACACGATGGGAATCGCCCAGAACATCTTCCTCGGCAAGCTCTCGAAGGGCGCCAATCCTTTGTCGGTGATCGGCATGGCGCAGGCCCGGCACGCGTCGGCCGAGTGGATCGAGAAGCTCAACATCCGCGCTATCCGACAGAACGCCAAGGTCGTCGAGCTCTCGGGCGGCAACCAGCAGAAGGTGGTCATCGCCAAGAGCCTGATCCAGAGCCCTGGCCTGGTCATCTTCGACGAGCCAACGCGCGGCGTCGATGTCGGAGCGATAGCGGAAATCCACACCATGATCCAGCGCTTGGCCGATGCCGGCGCGGCGGTAGTCGTCATTTCCTCCTACCTGCCGGAAATCCTCGCTATATCGGACCGCATCCTGGTCGCTAAGCAGGGTCGCATTGTGGAGGAAATGTCGATCGAGTGGGCACGTGAGGAAAAGAGCATGTATGCGGCGGTGCACTGATGACGGATGACCGCATCATCACGATTGTCGAGGTCGGACCGCGCGACGGCCTGCAAAACGAAAAGGACGTTATCTCGACCGAAGACAAGCTGCGGCTGATCGAGCTTCTGGCCGACGCAGGTCTCACGCGCATCGAAGTGACGGCCTTCGTGTCGCCCAAATGGGTTCCGCAGATGGCCGATCACGACGCTGTCATGCGCCGGGCAAGCCGCCGGCCCGGCCTGCTGCTTTCGGCTCTGGTGCCGAACGAGAAAGGCGCTGCTGCCGCCATAGCAGCCGGTGCTCAGGAACTGGCCGTCTTCGCCAGCGCGTCGGAGACCTTTGCGCTGAAGAACACCAATTGCACCATCGCTGAGAGCATTGAGCGCTTCAAGCCGGTCTTGGCGCTGGCAAAGGCTCATGCCTTGCCCGTCAGGGGATATGTCTCCTGCGCGGTCGATTGTCCCTATGAAGGAGCGATCCCGCCATCCGCGGCGCGTGGGGTTTCGGAGCGGCTGCTGGAGATCGGCTGCAGAGAAATCGCCGTGGCCGACACAATCGGCCGCGCCACTCCCGAGCGGATAGACATGATGCTGAAGCAGGTGATCAAGTCCGTTCCCGTCGATCAGCTGGCCTGCCATTTCCACGACACGTCTGGCCAGGCGTTGGCGGATGTCGACGTGGCGTTGGAGCATGGCGTGCGCACCTTCGACAGCGCCGTCGGTGGTCTTGGCGGATGCCCTTATGCGCCAGGTGCGGCCGGCAATTTGGCCACTGAACGGTTGGTACTGCACCTGCAACACACAGGATTCGTGACAAGCGTTGATCCTGCAAAGCTGCGTGCCGCTGTGGCGCACACCCTTCCCTTTGCCCGCCGATGAGCAAAGCGCAATCTTGGCCGACTTTCCTAGTGCGCCGAATTCGTGCTTAAAGGTCCAACAAT
>JAFKFE010001082.1:0-1139 GCA_017308345.1 Alphaproteobacteria bacterium
ACGAAACGTTAAAGGCGATTTACAGTCCGTGTCAATTAGAGACGACGGCCAGTTTGGCGGCATGGTTACCTGGACGATCCCGTAGCGGCACTTTCGCAACAGAGGCATGGATGCAACACCCGCGGCCGCCGGGCGGCGGCGGCAGGGAAGTCCGCATCGAAGCGGTTTACGGCGTTCAGCCCTTGGCGGAGCGGACCAGCCTCGGTTTCGCCGCCACGCGATGCTGGCGGCCGTAGCTGGAAATGAAGTCGGCGATGCGCGGCACGATTTCCGAGCGGAAGCGCGAGCCGTTGAAGACGCCGTAGTGGCCGACGGCCGGCTGCACGTAGTGCGCGCGCCTTTCGGCCGGGATGTTGGTGCAAAGGTCGTGCGCGGCCTCGGTCTGGCCGAGGCCGGAAATATCGTCGTTCTCGCCCTCGACGGTCAGCAGCGCGACATTGCGGATCGCGCTCGGGTCGACCGGCTCGCCGCGATGCGTCATCTCGCCCTTCGGCAAGGCGTGCCGCACGAACACGGTGTCTACCGTCTGCAGGTAGAATTCCGCCGTCAGGTCCATCACCGCCAGATACTCGTCATAGAAGTCGCGGTGCTTTTCGGCGCTGTCGCCGTCGTTCTTCACAAGGTGCATGAAGAAGTCCTTGTGCGCGATGATGTGGCGGTCGAGATTCATGCTCATGAAGCCCGAAAGCTGCAGGAAACCCGGATAGACCACGCGGCCGAAGCCAGGCACCGGCCAGGGCGCCTGCATGATGACATTGTCGCTGAACCAGGCGATGCCCTTTTCCTTGGCCAGAAGGTTGACCGCGGTCGGATTGCGGCGCGTGTCGACCGGGCCGCCCATCAGCGTCATGGTGGAGGGCACGAAGGGATCGCCACGCTTTTCCATCAGCGCCACCGCCGCCAGCACCGGCACGGAGGGCTGGCACACGGCCATCACATGCGTGTCGGGGCCAAGCGCATGGAACATCTCGACGACATAGTCGATATAGTCGTCGAGATCGAAGCTGCCTTGCGCCACCGGCACCATGCGGGCATCGACCCAGTCGGTGATGTGGACATCGGCGTGAGGAAGCATCGCCTCCACCGTGCCGCGCAGCAGCGTCGCGTAGTGGCCCGACATCGGCGCCACGATCAGGAGC
>JAFKFE010001082.1:1146-5500 GCA_017308345.1 Alphaproteobacteria bacterium
TCGGTGACGCCGACGCTCTTCCAGTCGACCATGGTCTTGTCCAGGCCGAATTTCGGCTTGCCGTAGCGGCGGGTGGTGCGCTCGAAAAGTTCGGCGGTCGCAGCGACCGAGCGGCCGAAGGGGGTGTGTGAGACCGGATTGAGCGGATTGGAGTAGAAGAGCCGCACCGCGTCGGCATAGACGCGGGCCGGCTGCAGCGCCGCATGGTTCAATTCATAGAGCTGGTAGAACATCGGGAACCCCGCTGCCGTACGACGACCAAAGGGAACGGCGAACAGCGCCGAGCCTTGAACGTCACGCGCGGAGGTTAACAAGATACTGTTGCGATGCAATACGTCACGTCGCGTGAGGAATGCGTCTTTGGTGCAAGGCGTTGGGAACCGGCCTCGAAAGGAGGAGCCGGCTCAATGTGCGCCGCCGAAATGTGAAGGATATGTGTCCGGCCCCTCCTGCCGGACGCCGGCCATGATCCCGAACCCTTGGGCCACGCTGGATCATAGTCCGGCGGCAAGAGCATGATGCCGAAAAGCGTGAAGCGGTTTTCGGACGACATCATGCTCCATTTCAGAGCCGGCTCAGACGCGCGCCATGCAGACGGCGGTATGGCCCGAACCGATGAAACCCAGCTGGCTGGCGGCGCCGCGGGAAAGATCGAGCATGCGTCCCTTCACGAACGGGCCGCGGTCATTGATGCGCACGACGACGCTGCGGCCGTTGTTCTTGTTGGTGACCCTGAGCCTGGTGCCGAAGGGCAAGGAGCGATGGGCGGCAGTCAATGCCGAGGGGTTCATGCGTTCCCCCGAGGCGGTTCTGGAATGCAGCGCATACCAGGAAGCGCGGCCGCACTGCGCGGCGGCGGAGGAGGCGGGAGAGGCGCCAGCCATCAGGCCAGCCGCGATCGTTACCGCGACAAGCGCGGTCTGGTTGGTTTTCTTCATGCCTTGGGGGTTGCTCCGTTACAGATAGGCCCCGCCGATATGTGCCGAATGAGGCAGGAAATGCGGCATTGATCTGGCGGTTCCGTGGCGACGGCACACGTTTGGAGTCGCCGCGAAACAGTTTGTCATGATATTTCCGGCGCCAGCAAGGCGTATTGTCCATGAATATCGGACCGATATCCGGGATGTTCCGGCCAAGATCGGTTCCCAGGATTCAAGTAAAGAGGAACCGGACTGGTCCGATTCCTCATTGTCTTTTGTTGTGTTGCTGCCGCCGTTCGGGATCGACTTTCGGAGAGGGTCAAGGCGATGCGATTGATCAGGTTTGTGCCGGCGCTGATTGTGCTGGGGCTGGGCGCGCTGTGGTCGCTGCAAGGTCTCGGCCTGGTCAGGGGCAGCTTCATGACCGGTCAGACGCGGTGGCTCTATATAGGACTCGTCACCATGCTGGCCGGGGTGGTGGGGCTCAGCTGGGCGAGCCGCTCGCGCACCTGACCTGCATTGCCGGCGACGAGCAGCGTCCGGCGCCGCGACCGGAAGCAATTCCAGGAAGAGAGCGCGAAACGGTCAGGACCGGCGGCTTCGCCGTCTCTTCCGTCCACAATTGCGAAAAACGATGAAAGCGGGCGTTTCGCCGTTTCCGTGAAATGGTGAAAGGCTCCAGGAAGTCAACCGGCCGCCAGTTTCAGCCACAGCGCCTTTTCGCCCAGCGTGCCGACCAGCCTGGCATGCGCGGTCCGATCCGCCTCGCTGAGGCGCGGCGGCAGGGCAATCGGCCTGGCGCCGATCGAAATGTCGATATCGGCCACCTCGCCGGCGCCGTTCATCTGCACCGCCACGGCGTCGAGGACCAGCGCCGCCTGCTTGCCGCCGATGAGCTCGATATAGACTTCGGCCAGCAATTCGGAGTCGAGCAACGCGCCGTGCTTGGTGCGGTGCGTGTTGTCGATGCCGTAGCGCCGGCAGAGCGCGTCGAGCGAATTCGGGCCCATCGGATGCTTGCGCCGCGCCAAGGCGAGCATGGCGACGACGCGGCCGGTGTGTATCACCGGGTGGCCGGGCCTGCCGAATTCCGCATTGAGGAAGCCGATGTCGAAATTGGCGTTGTGCGCGATCAGCTTGGCGCCATCCGTGAAAGCCAGCCATTCGTCACAGATTTCGGTGAAGGTGGGCTTGCCGACGAGGTCGGCGGCGCTGATGCCATGCACTTCCTGTGCCTCGGCATTCACCGCCCGCCCCTGCGGGTTGATGAATTTGTGGAAGCTGCGACCGGTCGGGAAGCGGTTGATCAGCTCGACGCCGCCCAGCTCGATGATGCGATCCTCGCGCATATCGAGGCCGGTGGTTTCGGTATCGAAGATGATCTCACGCATTTCGAATCATTGGTTCTGGCGAATCACTCTTTCCCGGTGCGGGACAGGATCGTGGTTCGCCGAAAAATGGCAATGGCGGCTGCTGACAGCAAGAGTCAGGAACGCGGCGCGCCCTGCTTATCCCCCAGTTCCGCGATGATCGCGCCGACCGCCTGTCGGGCGGCATCGAAGCCGAGCCCGGTGTCGATGATGAAATCGGCCCGGCGGCGTTTCTCGGCGTCGGGCACCTGTTTGGCGAGGATCGAGGCAAATTTCTCCTCGCTCATGCCCGGCCTGGCGAGCACGCGCTGCCGCTGGATCTCGGGCGACGCGGTGACGACCACGACCCTGTCGACACGGTCGCGGCCACCGGTCTCGAACAGAAGCGGGATGTCGAGCACGGCGACCGGAGCGCCGGCGGCGCGATGCCTGGCCAGGAACGCGTCGGCGTCGGCGCGCACCAGCGGATGCACGATCGCTTCCAGCTTCTTCAGCGCGGCGGGATCGCCGAGCACTTGCCGGCCGAGCTTCACGCGATCGACCACGCCGGCCTGCGTCGTGCCCGGGAAGGCCGCCTCGACCAAAGGCGCCGCCTTGCCGGCATAGAGGCGATGCACGGTCTCGTCGGAATCATGCACCGGCACTCCGGCCTCGGCGAACATCTTCGCAGTCGCCGACTTGCCCATGCCGATCGATCCGGTGAGGCCAAGCACGATCATGCCGTCATTGGCCCTCGATATCGGCGACGATCAAGCGCCGCAGCTCGGGCGTGACCTCGGGTTTGCGGCCGAACCAGCGCTCGAAGCCGGGCACCGCCTGGTGCAGCAGCATGCCGAGGCCATCGACCGTCTTCAGACCCCGCGTCCTGGCGGCGGCAAGCAGAGGCGTCTCCAACGGCACATAGACAAGATCGGTGACGATGGCATGGTCCGGCAAGCCGGCCGGATCGGCGGAGAGCGTCGCATCGCCATGCATGCCGAGCGAGGTGGTGTTGATGAGCAGGCCGGCGTCGGCGAGCAGCTCGCCGACGGCGCCGGCGCCATGCGCCGTGATGGCGGCGCCAAAATGACGGGCGAGTTCCTGGGCTCTCGCGAGCGTCCGGTTGACGACGCGGATGTCCTTGATCCCACGCTCTTTCAGCGCATGGATGACCGCGCGGGAAGCGCCGCCGGCGCCCAGCACCACGGCCGGCCCATTGGCCGCCCAGCCGGGCGCGTGGTCGTCGAGATTGGCGGCGAAGCCGTAGCCGTCCGTATTGCCGCCCCAGAGAACGCCATCCTCGAACCACAGCGTGTTGACGGCGCCGATTTCGTCGGCCGCATGGTCGCGGCGGGCCACTCCGGCGAAGGCGGCCTCCTTGTGCGGAATGGTGACGTTGCCGCCGCGAAAGCCGTTTTCGCCGAGCGACGCCAGGAACGCGGCGAATTCCGCCGGCGCGACGTCGATCGCCCGGTAGCTGCCTTCGATGCCGTATTTCGCCAGCCAGTGGCCGTGGATCTTCGGCGAGCGGGAATGGGCGATCGGATGCCCGGCGACGAAGGCCTTTTTCTCAGCCATCGATCGCTCCCAGCGCGCGCAATTCCTTCAGCACCGGCAGCAGAGGCAGGCCGACGATGGTGAAATAGTCGCCCTCGATCTTCTCGAACAGCTGGATGCCCTCGCCCTCGATCTGATAGGCGCCGACGCTTGCGAGCGCCTTGGCGCTGACGCGCGCCAGATGCCGGCCGATGAAGGCGGGGTCGAGCTTGCGCATGGTGAGGCTGGCAATGCCGACATGGCGCCACAGCACCTCGCCGTCGCGGCAGAGCACGGCGGCGCTGTTCAACGGATGCGTCTTGCCCGACAAGGCCAGGAGATGCCTCCGCGCGCCTTCCATGTCGGCGGGCTTGTGAAAAATCTCATCGCCCAGCGACAGCGTCTGGTCGCAGCCGAGCACAAGGGAGCCGGGTCTCCGCTCGCTGACCTCGGTCGCCTTGGCCTCGGCCAGAATCGAGGCGACGTCTTCCGGCGAGATGCCGCTGTCTTTCAGTGGAGCCTCGAGCGCGCGCTCATCGACATCGGCCG
>JAFKFE010001083.1 GCA_017308345.1 Alphaproteobacteria bacterium
CGCCGTGCCGGTGCACGGCGGCCGCGAGCCGGGCGTAATGCGGGATCGCGTCATCGTTCAGAAGCGCCAGGTCAGGCGCCTCGCCAAGCGTCGAGGCATGGAAGCGCGCGGCCTCGTTGACGATGAGCCCGACACCGCCCTTCGCGCGCGCTTCGTGATAGGCGACCA
This sequence comes from Alphaproteobacteria bacterium, assembly GCA_017308345.1. Lineage (GTDB taxonomy): Bacteria > Pseudomonadota > Alphaproteobacteria > Rhizobiales > Rhizobiaceae > Mesorhizobium. The sequence continues at coordinate 169 of JAFKFE010001083.1, forward strand.
TGTCCTCGCCGGGCAGGTTGCCCCGCGCCAGATAAGTCTGGTGTCCGGTGGAAAGAATGCGATTGCGGATGACGTGACCGCGAATGTCCAGTGGCGAAAAGAGGTGAGGAAAAGCGTCAGACATGAAGTGCCCTTTTGGCGGGGCCGGTGCCCACCCGTCCAAATTTGAAGTCAGACTATCAGCCGGCGAATGCTTGCTCACGGCAGAAATTATAGGCACACTATAACTTGAAGTCATACCTCAGGAACCAGAGCCGTTATGTCGCTGCGCGCAAGGTTGCCCTCGCCGGGCGCACTTTTCATGTTCGAGGCGGCGGCGCGGTACCGGAACTTCACGCTCGCGGCGCGGGAGTTCAACATAACGCAGCCGGCGATCAGCCGGATGATCTCCAGGCTGGAAGACCATCTGGGCGCGAGACTGTTCCTGCGCCGTTCGACGGGGCTCGAACTGACCGAGCAGGGGCGCGCGCTGCAGCGCGCTGTCCGGCAGGGGTTCGACCGCATCGAGGAAGCGGTCTGCGACATACAGGCCAGCGCCAATGCAGGCGACGTGGTGACCTTGTCGGTTACCTCGGCCTTTGCGATACACTGGCTGATGCCACGTTTCGACAAATTCCGCCGCGAGGTGCCCGGAGTTCAGATCCGCCTCGATCTCATTCATGGCGAGCCTCACGGTCCCCTCGGGGGCGCGGATATCGGCGTTCGCTACGCATTCCCCGATGGCGACGAAATCGAGACTTGGCCACTCGTGGAAGAGGTCGTCATTCCGGTCTGCAGTCCCGGCTATCTGCGGGCGCATGGGCCGATCGACGGCCCGGGCGGACTGAAAGGCCACATCCTGGCGAGCCTGATTGGCAAGATGCGCATTCCCTGGCCGACCTTTCTCGCCGCGGTTGGCCTTGGCCCGGTACGCGAAGCGACGGAACTGACGTTTTCCGACTACGCGCTGGTCATCCAGGGCGCGATCAAGGGCCAGACCGTCGCGCTTGGCTGGTGGCATGTGGTTGCGGGGGAAATCCTGTCGGACGGCCTCGTGCCGGCGGGGCGGACCCTGCTGCAGACCGGCACCTTCTATCAGCTCGTCGCGCGCCGTTCGGCGGCCAGGCGGCCAGAGGTGCAGAAGGTGCGGGACTGGCTGCTGACCGAGTTCGCCGCCATCGAGGACCAGCGCCTCCAACGCGGCCTGTTCACGGCGAGGGAGGCGGTCAAGCCACCCGTAGATTGAGGATTTCGCGCACCAGCCCATCGGGCTGCGTGCCGACAGGCACCGGATCCAGCGCGCGCCGACCGCGTATCATGTCTGACGCCTTCTCCGCGATCATGATCACCGTCGCGTTCAGGTTGGCGCCCACGACATGCGGCATCACCGAAGCATCGACCACGCGCAGCCCTTCGATGCCGCGCACCTTCAGTTGCGGATCGACGACGGCATCCTCGCCCACTCCCATCTTGCAGGTGCAGGAAGGATGAAACTCGGTCTTGACCGAGGCGCGCAAGGCATCATCGATTTCGGCATCCGATCGCGCCGCCACGCCCGGCGCCACTTCCAGTGTTCCCAACCGCTTCAAGGGCGCCTGCATGGCGATCTCGCGCGTCACCTTCACGCCCTCGCGCATCTCCACGACGTCGCGGGAATGCGAGAAGAACCGGAAATCGATCCGTGGCGCATCTTTCGGCGAAGCGCTTTGGAGCGTCAGACGCCCGGTGCTGCGCTGGCGCAGTTGAGACAGGTGCAGGGCAAAGCCGTGCGACAGGCCGAAGCTGCCATCTGGCCTCGAGTCGATCTTCATCGGCGCGACGTGGTAGTGAACCGTGGGCAGTTCGGAGTCCGCCATCGCCCGGGCAAAGCCGCCGATTTCCCAGATGTTCGAAGCGGCGGGGCCGGACTGCCGGATCATCCATTCCAGGCCTGCCCGCAACTTGCCGTAGGGCGATCCCATCCAGGCATGCGACACCGGTTCCGTGCAGCGGAAGGACATGCCAAGATCCAGATGGTCCTGCAGATTGGCTCCCACATATGGCTGATCGAGCAGCGGCTCGATGCCGAAGCCGCGCAGGTGGTCAGCGGGACCAATCCCCGACAGCATCAGGAGCTGGGGCGAGTTGATCGAGCCGCCGCACAGGATGACCTCGCGCCGAGCCTGCAAGGTGTGGACTTCGCCGCCCTCAAAGTATTCCACGCCCGTCGCTCGCTCGCCCTTGATGACGACACGGTGCGCCAATGCGCCGGTCGCGACGAAAAGGTTCTCGCGCGAGAGAGACGGACGCAGATAGGCGACCGCCGCGCTGCAACGCCGGCCGCCGACCTTGGTGCTGTCGAGCCGACCTATTCCAACGGCGTCCGGACCGTTCAGGTCTTCCACCAACCTGTGTCCCGCGGCGGCCGAGGCCTCTTCGAACGCGTCAAAGATCGGTGATTGCAGGCGCCCCCGCTGCACATGCAGCGGCCCGTCGCCTCCACGGTAAAGCGAGGCGCCCCGATCGGATGTCTCGGACCGGCGGAAATACGCCAGGCAATGCGCGAAGCTCCACTCGGTCAGCCCTTGCGCCGCCCATGCGTCGTAGTCGGCCGGATGCCCGCGCAGATAGACCATGGAATTGATGGAGGAAGAGCCGCCGAGAGTGCGCCCGCGCGGCACCGGAATGCGCCGTCCGGCGAGTTCCGGCTGTGGTTCGGACTCGTAGTTCCAGTTGAAGCGCGGGTCATGGAAGACCTTGTAGACACCGGCCGGTATCGCCATCATCAGCGAACGATCGCTGCCGCCGGCCTCGAGCAACAGCACCCGGCAGTCGGGATCTTCCGTCAGCCGCGCGGCCAGGACACATCCGGCCGATCCCGCGCCGACGATGATGTAGTCGAATTCCCGTTCCTTTAAAGCCATCCCTGCAGCCCCCATTGCATTTCTGTCGTGCTCCCAGCCACCGGCCGCAATCTGCAAAGTTGCTCAAGCCGCCCGCCCGGCGACAATGCCGTCCAGCCAGCCGACCGCCATGTCGGGCACAGAGTCGAGCAGCTTGCGCGTATAGGCGGCCTGGGGCTGCGCCAGGACCTGATCCTTGTCCCCCTGTTCGACGATCCGGCCGTTCTGCATGACGACGACGCGGTCGGCGATGGCGCGCACCACCTCGATATCGTGGGTGATGAAGAGATAGGAGACACCCAGACGGGCCTGCAGCCGCATCAGCATCCGCAGCACTTCCGCCTGAACCACCTTGTCCAGCGCCGAGGTGATTTCATCGCAGACGATCAGTCTCGGGTCGGCGGCGAGCGCGCGGGCTATGGCGATGCGCTGCTTCTGTCCGCCCGACAGCTGGCCGGGCGTGCGATCGATATGCGTTTCGTTCATCTCGACCAGCTTGAGCAACTCCCGCACCCGCTCCTCGCGACGAGCGCCACGCAGCCCGTGATAAAGCGTCAGCGAACGGCCGATGATCTTGCGAACCGTCTGGCGCGGATTAAGCGCGGTATCGGCGGATTGATAGATGATCTGGATCTGTTTCAGCGTCTCCAGCGACCGGCGGCGTATGGTGCCAGGCAACGGCTTGCCGTCATAGATCACCTGCCCTGAGGACAGCTCCTTAAGCCCGACGATGACGCGACCCAGCGTCGATTTTCCCGAACCGGATTCTCCGACCAGGGCAACTGTCTCGCCGCGCCCAACCTCGATATCGATCGAGGTCAGCACCTGGAAATCGCCGTAATAGGCGCCGAGGCCGGCCGCGGCCAGAAGCGGCGCGCCCTTGCCTCCATGCTGGTCGCCGTGGCCGACCGGCATCTCATGCACCGCCCAGAGGCTTTTCGTATAGGGGTGGACGGGCCGCTCCATGATCTGCGCGATGGGCGCCTCCTCCACCACCTCGCCGTAGCGAAGAACCGCTACCCGATGCGCGACCTGGGCGACGACCGCCAGGTCATGCGTGATGTAGATCGCCGCCACACGGTAGTCCTCGATGATCTTGCGGATCGAGATCAGGACTTCGACCTGGGTGGTCACGTCGAGCGCGGTGGTCGGCTCGTCGAAGATGATCAGCGCCGGGTTGCAGATCATGGCCATGGCGACCATGGCACGCTGCAGCTGCCCGCCCGAAACCTGATGCGGATAGCGCCTGCCGAAATTCTGCGGGTCGGGAAGCTGAAGCGCGTGGAATAGATCGAGCGCGCGTTTCTGTGCCGTTTC
>JAFKFE010001084.1 GCA_017308345.1 Alphaproteobacteria bacterium
GGCCTGGAATGTATACAGGCATGCAACAGCAAGGTATTGCATTTGTTATATTAGTGTAACAAACCGATTTCATGTCGTTGAGGATGATCTCGCCAAGGGTTGAAATCGTTGCGCTCTGCGTCATGGTCAATGCCTGTGCCAGCTCGGCGCTTGCAGCAGTCATCCCCGTCTTCCTAACGTTGAACCTCCATGCCAATTATTTCGAGACGAGCCTTCTGGTGGTTGTGGGCACGTTGGCTTCCTCAGTAGCGACCTATGGGGTCGGCAGGACCAGCGACGCGGCGCGGCTACGCTATCCAATCGCCGTCGGATCCGCCGTTTGCGGATTGGCTGGCGCGCTGATCCTGGCTTTCGCGACGAGCTATCTAGGCTTCCTGCTCGTCTTTGCCTCGTTGTTAGCTGTCGCCGGGAGCCTGTTTTCGCAGCTTATGGCGTTGGCCATTATCCATGCCAGATCATCCACCGCGATCATCCGCGCGGTCGCCAGCGGCGGCTGGGTGATCGGCCCCCCGCTCGGCGGGCTTATCGCCAGCTGGCAATCGCCGATGGCATTGTTTCTCACCATCGCCTCGATCTATGCGCTGCTGGCGCTGATGATCGGCGCCATGGCGCTTCGCCCTCCACGGCCGGCCGCCACGGCGAGCGCAAGCAAGCTTGCCGCGAAAGCACCGGACAAAGAGCCTGCTTCGATCTTTCTGGTCGTTTCCGTGCTGGCATCCATCCACTTCCTGCTGTCGGTCTGCGCGCTCGGCATTCCCTGGCGCATCGTTCAGATCGGCGGCAGCGAATATCATGTCGGACTGGCCTTCGCGATCACGGCGGCCGTGGAGATACCGCTGATCGCCTGCTCGAATATCATCGTCTCGCGCGCCGGCCAGGCCACGATGCTGGCGGTGTCGAGCGCCATGCTGCTTGGCTATTTCGCGGCTGTTTGCCTGATTGACAGCGTACCGGCGATGGTGTCGCTCAGCGTCATCAACGGGACCGTGACGGGTATCATGATGGGGCTCAGCCTGATCATCCTGCAGGAGCGTTTGCCCGACCGGCCAGCCCGTGCCAGCGCCATCTATTCGAACACGATCAGGCTGTCGTACGTGGCCGCCCTGCTTGCCGCCGGAGGCATTGCGCAGCAGATTTCGGTCGTCACCATCTTTCAGGTGGCGGGCGCGCTTGCTCTCTGCCTCACCCTCGGCCTGATCCTCTGGCAGCCGCTGGGTCGGCCTGCTTTGCGCCTGCGTGGTTCGAGCCTCAAGACATCCTGACCAGACGTCAGCTGCTACCTTGTCAGGCCGACGCGCGACGGCTTTCGTGCATGAGACCGGCGCCTGCGATCGCCGGCAGCGGAAAGCGTCGCCGGCGAAGCGGCGCCGGCGCAAGCTCGATGCGGTAGCCAAGCGGCAGAAGCCGCTCCCAGGCGATATCGGCGCCATCGAGCCAACGGGTCATCGACACTTGGATGTCTTCGCCCAAGTCGGCGGGAGCGACGTCGGCCCGCGCCTGCTCCAGACCATGGGCGATGCTTCCCAGCCAACCGGCAAGTGCCTCCTTCGACTGGCATGGAAAGGCCGCTCGCCGCAGCTTGTGGGGCCGTCCGGCGGCGAGCGTAAACGAAATATCAGGCAACGAAACCGAAGGGCTTCGCCGCAGCCATTGCAGCAGGCTGTCGGCCGATGCGGCGAGGTCGGCCTCATCATCGCCGGAGAGCACGAAGGGCAGCGCGTGCCCGTTTCCATCGTCGTGCTGCTGAGGGGCCTCGCCCAGCACGACATGGGCGTTGCAGCCGCCCAGTCCATAAGCATGCACGCCAGCCAGGAAAGGCCGGCCCGACGACAGGTCGCCGATACCTATGTTGTCGCGCAGCACACCGACTGCGCGGGGGCGCAGCGCCGCATCCTCGACCAAGTGGCGGTGCGCGCGCGTTGCGGGCATCGTGCCGTGCCGCATCGCCATGACCACCTTGATGATCTGCGACATGCCGCCGGCGGCTTCGAGGAAGCCGATATTGCCCTTGACGGACCCGATGCGCAGCCCCTCGCCGAAAACCTTCTGAAACGCGAGCAGCTCGCTGAGGTCGCCACCACCGCCATTGCCATGCGCCTCGACATAGGCGGCCGTCCGCGGATCGAGGCCGTGCCGCCGCCATGTCCTTTCAATCAGTTCGGCCTGCGCGGAGGCGCTCGGGCGCGTGAGGCCACCGGATGCCGCGCCCTGGTGATTGACGCCACCGCCATGGATGACGGCATGGATCGTGTCGCGGTCGCCGAGCGCATTTTCCAGTGGCTTGAGAACCAGCGCCGCAGCTCCCTCGCCCAGCACCTGCCCACGCGAATCCCGGTCGAAAGGTGCGCTTTCGCCTGTGACGCTGAGCAGTCCCAGTTCCTGCAATCTGACCAGACGGCTGGGCTCCAGGAGAAGACTGACGCCGCCGACGATCGCCTGCTCGCATTCGCCGCTCCTGATCGCCTCGACAGCGCGGTGAACCGCGACCAGCGCGCTGGAGCAGGCCGTGTCCACCACCTCGCTCGGACCTTGCAGGTCGAAGACATAGGAGATCCGGTTCGGCACCATCGTGTGGGCGGCACCGGTCGCGAGATACATGCGCGAAATTTCGTCCCAGTCGCCTTCCCGCGCGTAGAACTGGAAGTCAGGATTGTAGACGGCGGCGAAGACGCCGGTCGTTCTGTGCCTGAAATCCTCCAGCCGGTAGCCTGCATTCGCAACCGCCAGCCAAGCCTCCTCCAGCATGACGCGCTGGTGGGGATCGATCGTCTCGGCTTCGCGCGGCGAAATGCGGAAGAGCGCATTGTCGAAGTCGAGGACATCGGCTAGCGCGCCGACCTTCGGCACGGCGATGCGGTCGTCGGCGCACCAGGGCCAACGGTGGCGAGGCGGTGGCGAGAACAGGTCGCGCCCCTCGATCAGGGTGCGGTGATAGGCATCCGGCCCGACGCTGCCGGGAAAGCGGCACGACATGCCGACGACCGCCATCGGCTGAGGCCGCGCGGCCGATGTCTGTCCGAGACCGTCGCGGTTTTTCGGCTCCAGACCCATGATCCTCACGCTTCGACGGTCTCGAAGCTGTGCTTTAGTTCGGCAAGGAAGGGCAGGTTGGCGCGGATGTCCGCGACGGATGGCCCATAGTCGAGCAGGCAGGCGATCTCGCCCACGCCTGCCTCTCTGGCGGCAAGTGCGAATTTCCGCGTCTCGGCCACCGTGCCGAACAATGCCGCCGTACTGAAATAGCGCTCGAAGGAATATTCCGCCATCTGATCGATCTCTTGCGCCGAAAGCTGGCGGCCGACATCGACGGCGCCGCCCTGCAGGTGGCTCATCAGGCTGGTCTTGATGTAGTCGAGGAACGGGCCGCGCACCGAGCGGTGCACCGTCTCGATTTCCTCGTGCACGAAGGTGTGCAGCATCAGCGTGACCGTGCCGGTGTCGGGATCGAGACCGGCGCTCCTGCGTCCTTCCCGGTAGCGCGCCGTCTTCTGCGCCAGCTGTTCCAGCGAGATGCCGGCAAGCATGGTCAGCACGTTCATGCCGAGCTCGCCGGCGCGCCGGAAGCTTTCCGGTTGCTTGGTCGCGGTCAGCCACAGATTGGGCTCCGCCTGCAGCGGGCGCGGATAGGTGACGATCGGCGTCGCCTTGCCGGCGCCATTGGGGTAATTCACCGGCTGGCCCCGCCACAGCGCGCGGATCTCCTCGATGCGCTCGAACCACAGCTCGCGCAGATTCGGATAGGCTGACGGCGCCAGCACGAAGTCGTTGACGTTCCATCCGCTCGCCAGCGCCAGGTCGACGCGGCCGTGGGAGAGATTGTCCACCACCGACCAGGATTCCACGATGCTTGCCGGGTGATGGAGCGGCACCACGGTGCTGCCCGCCCGCAGGCGGATGTTGGTGGTGATCGAAGCCAGATAGGCGGCGATCACCGCCGGGTTCGGATAGATGCCGCCCATGGTGTGGAAGTGGCGCTCTGGGATCCACACGGCCTCGAAGCCGTGGCGGTCGCCATAGCGCGCCATTTCCGAGATTACGGCATAGGCGCCCCCCGCCTCTTCCGGATAGGAGTTGGAAAAGAAGATCAGGCTGAACTTCATGGTCGGTCCTCGTCGGCCACACCTCCGGATCCGCTATCCCGGCAGTGACGCAACCCGTCATCCAGTCGCCGCGACGTGAAGCCGGCCCGGGCGTGCCGGGCCGGCCTCGTGCTCAGAACGCCGGTTCGACCGAGGTGACGTTGTCCTTGGTGACGACGGTCAGCGGGATCGGCAGCCGATCCTTGACCTCCTTGCCATCCATGATCTCCGCCATGGTGTTGATCGCCAGGCGGCCTGCACGATGGTCGAGTACATCTCGCCGCTCTTGATGGACGCGAAAGCGTCCTTCTGGCCGTTGATGCCGACGATCGGCGGCGTCGGCTTGGACGGATTGGCTTCCTTCCAGGCATCGATGAAGCCGCGCGCCATGGTGTCGTCATTGGCGTAGACGCCGCTGATCTGGTCGCCGAAGCGGGTAATCAGGTCGCGGCTGACGACCAGCGCCTTCTGCTGGTCGAAGTCGGCGTTGACGGTGTCCAGCACCTTGATGTCGGCGTTGGTCTCCTTGAGGCGGTCGGTGAAGCCGTTCACGCGGCCGATGGTGGTGCCGTTGCCGGCCTGGCCGGCGATGATGACAACGGCGCCCTTGCCGCCCAGCGCCTTGCTCAGCGAATCCGCCGCCATCTTGCCTTCCTCATAGACGTCCGGCCCGGTGAAGGATTTGATGAAAGGCTTAGCGTCGTCGCTCATCGGCGAGTTGATGAGGATCGCCGGGATGTTCGCCTGCTGCGCGCGGGCGAGGCCCGGAATATAGGCCTGCGGGTCGAGCGGCCACAGGATGATGCCGTCGACCTTGCGCGCCACGCAGGTGTTGAGCTGCTCGGTGCCCTTCTGCACGTCGAAATCCTGGCTGAGGCTCAGCACCTCGACGCCAAGTTCCTTGGCGCGGGCCTCGAGCGCCTTGTTGGCCGGCGTCGCATAGGCATGCGAATCCGCAGCCGTAACGTAGCAGACGGTCTTGGCGCTCGCCCATCCGGTCGAGGCGAGAAGCGCCACTGCGGCGATTTTGAGCATGCTTTTCTTGCCAATCATACTTTTCCTCCCAGTCATACTTTTGCTCCTTGAGTGATTGGTTCGTCGCGAATGAGCGCTGGGCGCGTGCCCGGAGCCCTCCCCTTGGTGGTAACAGCCCGATCGAGCACGACGAGCAGGATCAGGATCAGCCCGGACACGACCTGCTGGACGTATGCGGGTATGGACTGGAACTCCATCGCGATGGTCAGCGAGCCGATCGTCAGCACGCCGCCCAGCGTGCCGAGCGCGGATCCCTTGCCGCCTTCGAGACGGGTTCCGCCGACGACGACGGCGGCGATGACGGCGACCGTCAGTTCCGAGCCGAAGACGGGCGAACCGGTGTTGGTGACCAGGCTTTGCAGCACCCCGGCGATGCCCGCCAGCGTGCCGGCGAAGACGAAGCCGAGAAAGACGATGCGATCGGATGCAATGCCGCTTTCCTTGGCGGCTGCCGGATTGGAGCCGACGGCAAAGACGTTGCGGCCGGGAATGCTGCGCGTCAGCCAGAC
>JAFKFE010001085.1 GCA_017308345.1 Alphaproteobacteria bacterium
GCGTGGTCAGAAACGCCCGCATGCGCAGGAAGCCGACCAGAAAGCAGTTGATGGCGCCGCAGACGACGCCGAGGCCAAGGCACGCCAGCAGGCCGGTTCCGAAGCTCCATTGCTGGACGTTCATGCCGTAGAGCGTCACCAGCACGGCGAGTGCGAAAGTCGAGCCGACCGACAGGTCGATGCCGCCGGACACCATGACGATGGTCATGCCGAGCACGACCAGGCCGAGCTCGGCGGTCTGGCCGCTGAGATTGGTCAGCGTCGTCACGTCGAAGAAGCCCGGCACGATCGAGCCGAAGATCGCGCACAGGATAACCAGCGCTGTAAAGGGGATGACGCTGTCGATCCACTTCTTCGTCAGGATCTCCCCGACCACGTGGTCGGGGAGCAGACGATAGCGCCAGCGCACAAGGCTTTCGGCCATGCTCATCGAAAAGTCCGTTTACTTGATGTCTTCAGGCTTCCAGCAGTTCCGGCCGGTCGCATTGGTCTTGTCGACGCGCGTGATCGGGCCGAAGAAGATGGTCTTCTCGCTGCCGGCTTTGCGGTCAGGATGCTGCAGCAGTTCGGAGATCTGCTGCGCGGCGATCTCGCCCTGGATCGGGGCATTGAAGTTGAAGATAACGTCGAGCAGCCCGTTCTTGATGCTCTCGCAGCCCGTGGCCGCGCCCGCGCCGTTGGTGACGATGGTGACCTGGTCCTGCTTGCCGGCAGCCACGACCGCAGCGCCCGCGCCGACTTCGGCATTGTCCCAGATGCCCATGATGCCGCAGAGATCCGGATGCTGCTGCAGGACTGTCTCGGTGATCTGGCGGGCCTTTTCGCTGATGTAGTCGGCCGGCTGGTCGGAGACGAGCTGCAGCTCGGGGTTGGCCTTCAGCACCTCGTCGATGCCGGTGCGCATGTAGATGTTGGCCGCGCCCGTCTGGACGCCTGCAAGCCAGACCACCTTGTGCGAGACGGCGTTCGGCCCGGTGCAGTGCTTGGCCAGTTCGCCCATCTCCAGGCGGCCCATCTCGATCCAGTCATTGCCGACATAGGAGTCGGTCTGGGTGGCCGACTGCATGTTGACCTGCAGAACCTTGATGCCGGCGGCCTGCGCCTGCTTCAACAGGCGCGCATAGGTCTGCACGTCCGGGTTCTGCACGATGATCAGGTCCGGCTTCTCGGCGATGGCGCCCTGCATGGCGCGGATGCCGGCATTGGTATCGCCATTGGGATCGCGCACCTCGAGGCTGAACCCGTAGCGGGCGGCGTGGCGCTGCCACACCATCACCCAGGCCTGGTTGAGATCCATGCCCTGCGAGATCGGCACGAAGATGACCTTCTTGCCCTTGAGCGACTCCAGATAGGGCGCGCGGCCGACCTGATCGGTTTCCTGCGCGCTCGCGACCTGCGCGGCGCCCATGAGCGCGAGCGCGGCCAGGCCCGCGAACAGGCATTTCTTGAATATCTTCATGGTTTCCTCCCTGATTTGATGGTTCGGTTGTGTTTCAGATGTCGCCGCTCTGCGAGGTCTGCTCGTCGCGCGGATTGATGATGGCGTCGATGGCGAGCGCGCTGAGCAGGATCACGCTCTTGATCAGGTTCTGGCTGGTGTAGGAGAAGTTGAGGATCGTCATGCCGTTGGTCAGGATGCCGACCAGGATGGTGCCGGCGATCACGTTGCGCACGCCGCCCTGCCCGCCCGACAGGCCGATGCCGCCCAGCACGACCACCAGGAGCACGTCGTAGATCAGGCTCGAATTGTAGAGGCGCGTGTCGATGCCGGTGACGAGACCCGTCATGATGATGCCGGCGGTGAACGCGATGAGCGCGCTGATGACATATTGCGTCACGATGATCGGGCGCGTCGGCAGCCCGGTGGTGCGTGCCGCGTTCGGATTGTCGCCGGTCGCGTAGACCAGCCGGCCGAAGCGCGTCTTCCTCAGGAAGAGGCCCATCAGGGCCGCCACCGCTCCGAAGATGACGACGGACATCGGTATGCCGAACACGCTGCCATTGCCGACGAATTTCAGCCAGGCGATGTTCGGCGGGGCATAAAGCACATCCGATGCAAAGACGATGCGCCCCGAGCCGTAAACCGACGAGGCGATGGCCAAGGTGGCGAAGATCGGCGGCACCTCCGCGATCGCCACCATGACGCCGGTGAACAGCCCGATGGCCGCCACCAGTACGGCGCCGCAGATCACGGCAAGCGTGAAATCGATGCCCCAGGTGGAAATCCAGATGCTGAAGGCGACGCCGACGACCATTACCGCCACCATGGTGAGGTCGATGCCCCGGCCCACGACCACGAAGCCCATGCCGACGGCCAGCGTGCCGAGGATCGACACGTTCTTGAGAATGGCGATGATGTTGCCCTGGCTCAGGAAATTGTTGAGCGTCGCCGAGAAGACGACGAACAGCATGACCGAGATCGCAACGACGACGACTTCCTGGGACACCTTGAAGCCAAGGCGCCTGTCGTCCGATTTGCCCGAACCAGGCATTTTCTTCCTCCCAGGCAGCCTGTGATCGGCGCGCCTTCCTCAGGCGACCAGCTGCTCCGGAATCCTCCCAAGGCACTGAGCCATTCGCCTGGTTCGGACAATTACGACTGGAGCGTCAGCGGACAATTTCGTTTTTCTGATACGCTGTGCAGTTTGCCTCCGGTGCCACGAAAAGCCTGCTGACCTCAGGGAGCCCGGCGGCTACACGGGTATTCCGTCGATCCAGGTTTCCGACAGCAAAAGCGCGCCGGTTCCAGACACGGAACGTTCGAATATGGTGAAGTCGGCGGCTCGCCCCGCCGAGATCGAGCCCGCTACGTCCTCGAGGCCGAACCGGCGGGCCGCCCCCCGCGTCACCGGGAAAAACTGTCGGGTCATCTCGGAAGCCGAGAACTCGCAAAAGGTCCCGGCAGGGGACGCCGCGGCCTGATCCTCGATACAAAAATCTGACCTCAATTCATCGACCAGGCCAGCGGCGGACGGGTCGATCGGAAATCGTATCTCCAGACGGTGCCGCCGGTCCGCCGATCGAGGGCTCAAGGCGATACAGGTCTTCGCAATCCTCTCGAGTTCGCCCGGGACGTTTGCAACGATGGCCACTCGCCAGCCCGCGCGGTCAAGCAAGAGCGCCTCACGCGCTATGTCATCCGACGTTTGGCTCGCTTCGATGAGCGCCGTATCGACGCTCAGCAACTCGGCGCGGGTCTCGGCCGGAAGGCGACCATCCCACTCCTCGCGCAGGCGGCGATGTGCCACGGCATTGACGCGAACCTGCCGCCTGCCGCCGAGGAGTGACGCCACGGCATCGATTTCACCGCGCCCGGCGATGGCTCCCATGGCGCGATCAATGACCGTGGTGAAACCCCGCTTGCGAGCGTTCGCGAAGGTGTCGGCCAACATGCGCGTCAGCGATGATGCCGCATGATGCTTGCGCGCCGCGAAGGGGCGAAGCACCATGGCCAGGTCGATCGCGGCAGGCCCATGGTCGCCCGCATCGGCTGTTGCGTCGACGAGCGCGAGCATCGCGCGGTTGGCCAGGCCCCTTCCCGACCCGTCCGTTTCGATCGCGATCGGTCTCGGCCCGCATAGGTCCTGCAGCATTCGCAACAGGCCGTCGCTTTGACCTTGAGCGTCTCCGCCCTGGCTTAGCCTAACGAAGATTGGTTCCGAAAACAGCGGCGGCGTGAGCGTGCTGGCGAGATGTCCTTTCAGGTCGCCGCCGGTGTCAGAGAGGTCGACATCCTGCCAGTCCAGCAACGCGAGCGGATCCTTGGGAAGACTGTCGAGCACCATGCCCGGCATGGCCATCCTGCCGCCGAGGTCGATGACGCGCGTGCTCCTGGCCTTGCGCGCCATGGCCTCGTCGAGCGTGCCGGCAAACTGGACGAGGCCGTCACGGATGCTCAGCGCCTCGGCCTGAGGCCGCAGTTCGTCCATCGTCAGGATGGGGCCGCCCCGCAGGATGACGTCCGCCGGACCTTCCAGGCGCTGCGCGACGGTCTTTCCAGCCGCCCGGTAGCTCAGGCGGCTGGTGGTTGCGGGATCGCAGAACAGGCACATCCGGGGACCGTAGCGTGTCGTGCCGAAGTCAGGAATGCCGATCTATTTGATCGCCACGACGTTGACCGGCGACCCGGTGCCCTTGTGGACCTTCAGCGGAGCGGCGACGTAGAGGAAATCCCATTGGCCGTCCGCGTGGCAATCCTTCGCCAGCGCCTCGAAGTTGCAAATCTCGTTGAAGGTGATGCCCAGATTGCGCATCAGCGCGCAGTGCAGCGTCACCTGCATGCCGGTTTCGGGATCGAAGTCCATCTCGTTGGAGATGGTGTCGGTGCACAGGG
>JAFKFE010001086.1 GCA_017308345.1 Alphaproteobacteria bacterium
TGCGCTGGATCGAGGCGTTGATCGCCGCGCATTCGCCGACATTGCGCGAAAACAGCGTGAAGCCGCAACTGGCGTCGCTTGCCCGGCCGCGGGCCTTGGCAAGCTGCTCGCGCTGACGCGCGATCGCGTCGTCATATTTGCGGACGATGCCCGGGCCCCCGCCGCCGCCACGCGTCGCCGCAAGCTCGGCTTCGAGCTGCCGGCATATGCGCGAAGCCGCCTGGGATTCGGTCGCGGCCATGGCTGAACCCGCCAGCGCCGCAAGCAGCGCCACCAGGTGGGTCGGCTTCAACCCCGTGCCTTTCATCCGAAACCCCAAATCGCCTGTTCGATCCGAAGCTACCCTGCCGCGGTTAATCGACTATGCCAGAGTCGGTGCGATCAAAGTTTACGCGCCGGGACTGAATTGTCACCTTTGCCTGGGAAAAGCCGGCTTCGAGAGCCTTAGCTCAGATCGACCAGGGCCTGCGCCTTGTGCGCCGCCTCGACCACCGCCAAAGCCGTCATGTTGACAACGCCGCGCGAGGTCACCGACGGCGTCAAGATGTGCGCGGGCTTGTCGGTGCCGAGCAGGATCGGCCCGACATGCAGCGCGTCCATCATGGCGCGCAGCGCCGTCAGCGTGATGTTGGCCGAATCGAGGTTCGGAAAGACCAGCAGGTTGGCCTCGCCCTTCAGCCTCGAATGCGGATAGACCCGCTGGCGCAGATGTTCCGACAGCGCGGTATCAGCATGCATCTCGCCGTCGCACTGCAGGTCGGGCGCGATGCGCGCCAGGATCGCCGCGGCCTGCCGCATCTTGAGCGCGCTCGGCGCGTCGCGCGAACCGAAATCCGAGAAGGAGAGCAGGGCGGCCTTCGGCTCCATGCCGAAACGCCTGATCTCCTCGGCCGCCAGCACGGTCATCTCGGCGATCTCCTCGGCCGACGGATCGATGGAGACATAGGTGTCGGTGAGGAAAATGATGCCGCGCTGCGAGATCAGCATGGACAGGGTCGAGAGATCGCGATCCGTCACGCCGGCGCGCGGTCCGATGATCAGCGCGACATTGCGCAGATGGCGGGCAAAGCGTCCCTCCAGGCCGCAGATCATGGCGTCGGCGTCGCCACGCTTCAGGGCGAGCGCGGCGATCACCGTATTGTCGCTGCGCACCATGGTGCGGGCGGCCTCCGTCGTCACGCCGCGGCGGCCGCCGAGTTCGATCAGCAGATCGACATAGTGGCGGTAGCGGGGATCCTCCTCGGGATTGATGAGGCCGAAATCGACGCCCGGCCTGATGCGCAGCCCGTAGCGCTTCAAACGCACCTCGATGACATGCGGTCGGCCGATCAGGATCGGCTCGGCGATGCCTTCCTCCAGCACCACTTGGGCGGCACGCAGCACGCGCTCGTCCTCGCCCTCGGCGTAGATGACGCGCTTGGCGCTCGACATCTTGGCGGATGAGAACACCGGCTTCATCACCAGGCCGGAGCGGAAGACGAAGCGGTTGAGCTTGTCGATATAGGCGGCGAAGTCGGCGATCGGCCGCGTCGCGACACCGGTATCGCAGGCCGCCTTCGCCACCGCCGGCGCGATGCGCAGGATAAGGCGTGGATCGAAGGGCGAGGGGATCAGGAATTCGGGGCCGAACATCGGCGTCTCGCCGGAATAGGCGCGCGCCGCGACATCGGAAGGCTCCTCGCGGGCAAGGGCCGCGATGGCGCGGACCGCGGCCATCTTCATCTCCTCGTTGATGGCGCTGGCGCCGCAGTCGAGCGCCCCCCGGAAGATGTAAGGAAAACAGAGCACGTTGTTGACTTGATTGGGGAAATCGGAGCGCCCCGTGCAGATCATGGCGTCCGGGCGCGCGGCCCTTGCCACTTCGGGCATGATCTCGGGATTGGGGTTGGCCAAGGCCAGGATCAGCGGCTTCGGCGCCATGTGCTTCAGGAGTTCCGGCTTCAGCACGCCGGCGGCGGACAGGCCGAGGAAGACGTCGGCACCGGGAATGACATCGGCTAGCGTGCGCGCCCCGGTGTCCTTCACATAGGGGTCTTTCCAGCGATCCATCTCCTCGACGCGGCCCTTATGGGCGACGCCGAAACGGTCGGTGACCCAGATGTTCTCGACCTTGGCGCCAAGCGAGACCAGGAGGTTGAGGCAGGCAAGCGCGGCGGCACCCGCGCCGGAGGTGACGATCTTGATGTCGGATATCGCCTTGCCGGCCAGTTCCAGCCCGTTGAGCACCGCGGCTGCGACGATGATGGCCGTGCCGTGCTGGTCGTCATGGAAAACCGGAATGCCCATGCGGGCCTTCAGCCGCTCCTCGACCTCGAAACATTCGGGCGCCTTGATATCCTCCAGGTTGATGCCGCCGAAGGTCGGCTCGAGTGCGGCCACCGTCTCGACCATGCGCTCGATCCCGGGCGCGTCGATCTCGATGTCGAAGACGTCGATGCCGGCGAATTTCTTGAACAGCACCGCCTTGCCTTCCATCACCGGCTTGGAGGCGAGCGGACCGATATTGCCAAGCCCAAGCACGGCGGAGCCATTGGAAACGACGCCGACAAGATTGGCGCGCGCGGTGTAGTCGGCGGCGGTGGCCGGATCGTCGCGGATCTCGAGGCAGGGCGCCGCGACGCCCGGCGAATAGGCGAGCGCCAGGTCGCGCTGGTTGCCGAGCGGCTTCGTCGCCTGGATTTCGAGCTTTCCCGGCGTCGGGTGCTTGTGGAAGAAGAGGGCTGCCTCGTCGAGGTCCGACCGGGCCGTTTTCTTGCTCTCGCCGTCCATTCCGGCCCTCCCTGCGATACTGCTTTGGAGCCTTTTAGCATGCGTCGGCGCGTTTTCGCGACGGCAAATAGCGGCTCCGGCCTTCACAATGCCGGAGTGAAAATAATCAATCGATTCCAGCCGGTTGGGCTGTGAGCCTCAAGCCTTTTGGATTGGCGGCGGTCAGAACGCGCTGACGTAGAGGCCGCCGTCGACCGGGATGTTCTGGCCGGTGAGATAGCCGGCATGGACCGAACAGAGGAAGGCGCAGATCTGGCCGAATTCCTCCGGCGTGCCGAGGCGTTTCGCCGGCACGTCCGCGCTGATGCGGGCCTTGCGCGCGGCGGCGGCCGCCGGGTCTTCCGCGGTCCCTGCCTCATGCGGGCCGCGCAGGCGGTCGGTGTCGAGCTTGCCGGGCAGGAGGCTGTTGATGGTGACGTTGCGGTCGATCACCGTGCGCGCCACGCCGGCGAGGAACGAGGTCAGGCCGGCGCGCGCGCCGGAGGACAGGTCGAGGCCGGGGATCGGCACATAGACCGACAGCGAGGTGATGTTGACGATGCGGCCGAAGCCGCGCCTCGCCATGCCGTCGATCACCGCCTGGATGAGTTCGATCGGCGTCACCATGTTCTGCGTCACGCCCTCGAGGATCTTTGCGCGGTCGAGTTCCCGGAAATCGCGGAAGGGCGGGCCGCCATTGTTGTTGACGAGAATGTCCGGATCGGGACAGGCGGCGAGTATCGCCTTCTGGACGTCGGGCTTCGACACGTCGCCGGCGACTTCGATCACCTTGACCCCGAACTTTTCGCGGATTTCGGCGGCGGTCTTCGCCAGAAGCCCGGCGTCACGGCCGTTGACGACCAGATCGACGCCGGCCTCGGCAAGCGCCACGGCGCAGCCTTTTCCAAGTCCCTTGCTCGAGGCGCAGACGATGGCCTTCTTGCCGCGAATGCCGAGATCCATGACGGTTTTTCTCCTGATTGGCTTGCGCGCAAGCTAGCGCCTGGGCTGGACCAACCGCAACCGTCATACGGTTGTTGCATGAATCGGGGCATAGGCACGCGAAAGCAAAGGGTAAAATCGCGATGTCAGCCCCAGAGCCCCGCACTTACCGCGCCCTGTTCATTTCCGACGTGCATCTCGGCTCGAAAGCGGCCAAGGCCGATTTCCTGATCGACTTTCTGCGCTATCACGACGCCGAGATCATCTATCTGGTCGGCGATATCGTCGACGGCTGGCGGCTGCGGCGCAGCTGGCACTGGCCGCAGAGCCACAACGACGTCGTGCAGAAATTGCTGCGCAAGGCGCGCAAGGGCGCCTCGATCACCTATATCGCCGGCAATCACGACGAATTCGCGCGCCAGTTCCAGGGCGTGCATTTCGGCGGCATCGTCGTTGCCGACCGCGCCATCCACGAAACCGCCGACGGCCGGCGCCTGCTGGTCATCCATGGCGATCAGTTCGACACCGTTGTGCACAACCAGCGCTGGCTCGCCTATCTCGGCGACTACGCCTATGACGCGGCGATGCTGGTCAATCGTGTGGTGACGAAGCTGCGCCATCTGCTCGGCCTGC
>JAFKFE010001087.1 GCA_017308345.1 Alphaproteobacteria bacterium
CGGCGCATGGAACCGACAAGGTCAATGCCATCATCAACTGCCATCGCGCCACCGGCCGCATCGGCAGGCCCGGCGTGGGGCCGTTCTCGGTCACCGGACAGCCGAACGCCATGGGGGGCCGCGAGGTGGGCGGCCTGGCCAACCAGCTCGCCGCGCATATGGACTTCGCGGATCAGGTCAACATCGACCGCGTGTCCCGCTTCTGGAACGCGCCGAACATCGCGCGACGCGGCGGCCTGAAGGCGGTGGACATGTTCCAGGGGGGCGCCGACGGCCGCATCAGGGCGCTGTGGATCATGGGCACCAACCCCGCCGTCTCGATGCCGGACGCATCGCGCGTGCGCGCCGCGCTGTCCAAATGCGATTTCGTCGTCGTCTCGGATGTCACCCGCACCGACACCACGCGCTATGCCGACGTGTTGCTGCCGGCCGCCGCCTGGGGCGAGAAGGACGGCACGGTCACCAATTCGGAGCGGCGCCTCTCGCGCCAGCGGCCGTTCCAGCCGCCGCCAGGCGCGGCGAAAGCCGACTGGCGCATCGTCTGCGAGGTCGCCGCGCGCATGGGCTTTGGCGATGCCTTCGCCTACCAGACGCCGGCCGAGATCTTTCGCGAGCATGCGGCGCTGTCGGCCTTCGAGAACAATGGCCAGCGGCTGTTCGATCTCGCCGGCATGGCCGATCTCAGCGATGAAGACTATTTCGCCTTCGCGCCGTGTCATTGGCCCGCATCGGAGCGGGGCGAGCAGCAGATACGATTGTTCGGCGACGGCCGTTTCCCGACGCCCGATGGCCGCGCGCGGTTCGTGCCGGTGCGGCAGGAGGCAACCGCTTTCACCGTCGATGCCGATTATCCGCTGGCCCTGAACACCGGCCGGCTGCGTGACCAGTGGCACACCATGACGCGCACCGGGACCGTGCCGCGTTTGATGGCGAATGCGCCGGAGCCCGCGGTCGATCTCCATCCGGCGGACGCGGCCGCGCACCGTCTCAAGGAGGGCGACCTCGCCCATCTGTCGACACGCTTCGGCTTCGTTCGCGCAAAGATACGCGTGACGGACACGCAGCGGCGCGGCCAGGTCTTCATGCCGATGCATTGGAGCGGCCATTTCGCGGCGAAGGCCGCGGCCGGTCTGCTGTCCTCACCGATCACCGATCCGCATTCCGGCCAGCCTGAGCTCAAACATGTTCCGGCCAGGATCGCACGTGAGAACACCGGCTGGGCCGGCGTGCTCATCACCCGCCGCGATCTCAGGCCGACAGGTTTCGTCCATTGGAGCAGGCATGCTGTCGAGGGCGGTTGGGTCTACGAGCTGACGGGAACCGAGCCGCCGGACCAGGGCATTCTCCTGGCGCGCAAGCTGCTTGGCGTTCAACGGCAGGATCAGCTCCTGGAATATACCGACCGGCGCGGGCTGGCCTATCGCGCCGCGGCCATCGACGATGCCGGCGCCATGGCCGAAGCCTTGCTGGTCGCAGTCCCGGATCAATTGCCGGCGCGGGACTGGCTGGTGTCGCTGCTCGCCACGCGCCAACCGCTATCGACTACCGATCGTCACGCGCTTTTGTCGGGACGGTCGCCCGTGCCAATGCCGGCCATCGGGCCCGTCGTGTGCGCGTGTTTCCATGTCGGCGCCAACCAGGTCGCTTCCGCGGTCGCCGCCGGATGCGACAGCCTGGAGGCGATCGGCTCGACGCTGCGTGCTGGCACCAATTGCGGCTCGTGCCGCTCGGAAATCAGGGCGATCATCGATGCCCGTCACGCGCAGGCGGCGGAGTGAGCCGTGCCGGTTCTACCGGTCCTCGACAATCCGCAGATAGGCCGCCGTCACGAAGAGCACGATGAAGCCGAACAGGATGCGGCGACCGCCTTCGGGCATCTGCAGGATGGTGAGCAGCGTCGTCAGCACGGTCAGGATCAGCGCGCCGATGATGGTGCCCGTATAGCCGCCGCGACCGCCGAAGATCGAGGTGCCGCCGATGACGGCGGCGGCCACCGAAGGCAGCACCAGCGGTTCGGCGAGCGACAGCGAGGGCGCCTTGATCAGGCCGATATAGAGCAGGCCGGTGATGCCGGCGAGCAGGCTGGAGAGGACGTAGAGCGCAACGATCACCTGCCAGTAGCGGACGCCTGACAGCCGCGCCGCGCGTTCATTGTCGCCGACGGCGTAGAGCAGGCGGCCGAAACCGGTTCGGTTGAGCATGAAGACTATCAGCACCGCCACCGGAACGAACAGGAAGAGCGCGTTGGGAAAACCGTAGGTAAGGCCGGTGCCCAGCCAGTTGAGGAAATCCGGGATTTTCGCGCCGGAAGCGATCACGGTGCGCTGGTAGACCTGCAGGAAGCCGGTGCCGATCAGGCTGGTGCCGAGCGTCATGATCAGCGGATGGACGCGGAAGACGCCGACGCCGATGCCGTTGACGAGGCCGATCAGAACGGCGGGGAGCATGGCCAGAAGGAAGGCCACCGCCGGATCCTGGTTGACGATCTGCGTCGCCATGATGAAGGCGCTCATCGTCGCCACCGTGCCGACGGAAAGGTCGATGCCGCCGGTGAGCATGGTCATGGTCTGGCAGCCGGCGAGGATCGCCAGCGGAATCGCGAACTTCGCCGTGTTGGCGAGCCAGCGCTCGTTGACGATGCCGGGGCGCAGGATCTGCAGGATCACCACGAGAATGATCAAAAGGATGATCAGCGGAATGAGCGGCCGGTCCGCCATGAAGCGCTTGATCCGGCGGCCGAACGAGACAGGCGAGGGCATGGTCGCTATATCGGTCATGGCGTTGCTCCCGCCGGGCGGCTCCGCATGGTGATGAAGGCGCCGAACATCACGACCGCGACCATGATCAGGCCCTCGACGATCGCGGTGACATTCGGATCGATGGCCAGAAGCGTCAGGTCGGTGCGCACCAGCCGCAGCACGAAGACGGCGATGATCGGCCCGAGCAGGCCGCCCTTGCCGCCGCCGAGCGCCACGCCGCCCAGCACCACCGCGGCGACGCTGGCCAGCAGATAGGGCCCGGGGATGGGCGCGCCGATGCCGGTGCTGACGGTCAGCGACAGGCCGCCAAGTGCCGCGAACAGGCCGGAGAGCGCATAGGCGATTATCCTGGTGCGCGCCACCGGCACGCCGCTGCGGAAGGCGGCGAGCTCGTTGCTGCCGATGGCGTAGATGGAGAGGCCGAGGCGCGAGCGCCTGAGCGGAATCCACACGATGCAGAGGCAGACGACGAGCAGCGCCAGCGCCTTCGGCACCCAGGCGTCGGCCCAATCCGGCAGTCCGGGGATCGGCACGGTGCCGATGACGCTTGCCTTCAGCCATTCGGCGGCGGCGCCGCCTGGCGCTTCAAGCACGAGCAGCGCCGCACCCTGCAGCACGAACAGCATGGCCAGGGTGACGACGATGTCGGGCACCCGGGTGACGACGATGAGGATGCCGTTCAGCGCGCCGAGCACCAAGCCCATCGCCAGCACGAAGGGCACGACGAACAATGCATATTCCTCGCTGGCGCCGTTCATCATCGAGGCGGCAGTGACGCTGGTCAGCGCCATCATGGCGGCAACCGAAAGGTCGATGCCGCCGGCGATGACGACGACGGTCTGGGCCGCGACGGCGAAGGCGTAAGGCAGAACCGCCCGCGCGAGCGACCCGAAGTCACCGCTGCCGTAAGCCGGCTGGATCAGCTTGGTGACGACGAAGAGGAAGATCAGCAGGGCGAAAAGGCCCGCGACCCAGCCCTGGTTGCGGAGGAAGCGGCTCATGATGCGGCCTCCGCGTTGGAACCGGGTTTGACCTCGGCAAGGATGCCGACATCCGCCCTGGCGCCGCGTGGCAGGCCGTACGCGGCCCGCATCAAGGCCGCTTCGTCGGCTTGGTCCACCGGGAAAGTGTCGACGACGCGGCCGCCGAAGATGACGATGACGCGGTCGCAGACACGCTGCACCTCCTCCATTTCGGAGGTGTAGAACAGCACCGACTTGCCCTGGCCGGCGAGTTCGCGCAGCAGCTTGTAGATCTCCTGCTTGGTGCCGACATCGATGCCGCGCGTCGGGTCGAAGCACAGCATGGTGCGGGCGTCGGCCGCGATCCAGCGGGCGATGGTCACCTTCTGCTGGTTGCCGCCGGAAAGGCGCTGAACCTCACCCTGCGCGCGGGTGTCGATCTGCAATCGGGCGATGGCGCTGGAGACCACCACCTGCTCGCGGCGCATGCGGATCGGCCCCCATTTGCGCAGCGCGGCGCTGAAGGGCAGCGCTATGTTCTCGCGCACCGAGCGCTGCATGGCCAAGGCCTCGGCGCGGTCGCCCGGCACATAGGCGAT
>JAFKFE010001088.1 GCA_017308345.1 Alphaproteobacteria bacterium
CCTACTGCCTACTGCCTACTGCCTACTGCCTACTGCCTACTGCCTACTGCCTACTGCCTACTGCCTACTGCCTACTGCCCAACCCGCATTTTCGGGGTTACATCGGGCAAAACTCTTCCCTATAAGGCCCTCCTAGCCTGATACCTGAATCGCAAGCACAACCGGCCGGGACCTCCCCCGTCCCGGTTTTTCGTGCAAGCCGCTCGCCGAACGGATTTTTCGAATATGCCAAGACGCACCGACATCAAGTCGATCCTGATCATCGGGGCCGGCCCCATCGTCATCGGCCAGGCATGCGAGTTCGACTATTCCGGCACGCAGGCCTGCAAGGCGCTGAAGGAAGAGGGCTTCCGCGTCATCCTGGTCAACTCCAATCCGGCCACGATCATGACCGATCCGGAGCTGGCCGACGCGACCTACATCGAGCCGATCACGCCCGAGGTGGTGGCCAAGATCATCGCCAAGGAGCGGCCGGACGCGCTGCTGCCGACCATGGGCGGCCAGACGGCGCTGAACACGGCGCTGTCGCTGCGCCGCATGGGCGTGCTCGACCGCTATAATGTCGAGATGATCGGCGCCGACGCGGCAGCCATCGACAAGGCCGAGGACCGCGCGCTGTTCCGCGAGGCGATGAGCAAGATCGGGCTCGAAACGCCGAAGTCGATGCTGGCCAACGCCACCGACGTCAAGAATGCCGACCGCAAGACGCATGAGGCCGAGCGCGCCGCGCTGAAGGCCGAGAACCCGGAAAACCTCGATGCCGCGCTCGACGCGCTGGAAACCCGCTGGAACCTCGGCGAAGGCGACCGCAAGCAGCGCTATATCAGCCACGCCATGGCGATCGCCGCCCAGGCGCTCGACCATGTCGGCCTGCCGGCCATCATCCGCCCCTCCTTCACCATGGGCGGCACCGGCGGCGGCATCGCCTACAACCGCGCCGAATTCTACGACATCGTCCAGTCCGGCCTCGACGCCTCGCCCACCACAGAGGTGCTGATCGAGGAAAGCGTGCTCGGCTGGAAGGAGTATGAGATGGAGGTCGTCCGCGACAAGGCGGACAACTGCATCATCATCTGCTCGATCGAGAACCTCGATCCGATGGGCGTGCACACCGGCGACTCCATCACCGTCGCGCCGGCGCTGACCTTGACCGACAAGGAATATCAGATGATGCGCAACGCCTCGATCGCGGTGCTGCGCGAGATCGGCGTCGAGACCGGCGGCTCCAACGTGCAGTTCGCCGTCAACCCGGCCGACGGCCGCCTTGTCGTCATCGAGATGAACCCGCGCGTCTCGCGCTCGTCGGCTCTCGCATCCAAGGCGACGGGCTTCCCGATCGCCAAGGTGGCGGCCAAGCTCGCCGTCGGCTACACGCTGGACGAGCTGGAGAACGACATCACCGGCGGCGCGACGCCGGCCTCCTTCGAGCCGACCATCGATTACGTGGTGACGAAGATCCCGCGCTTCGCCTTCGAGAAGTTCCCGGGCGCCGAGCCGGTGCTGACCACCGCCATGAAGTCGGTGGGCGAAGTGATGGCCATCGGCCGCACCTTCCAGGAATCGCTGCAGAAGGCCTTGCGCGGACTGGAAACCGGCCTGACGGGTCTCGACGAGATCGAGATCCCCGGCCTCAGCGCGGCCAGCCATGCGGACGACCGCAACGCCATCCGCGCAGCGCTCGGCACGCCGACGCCGGACCGGCTGCGCATGGTGGCGCAGGCGATCCGCATGGGCACCTCGCTGGAAGACGTGCACGCCATGTGCAAGATCGACCCGTGGTTCCTCGAGCAGATCGCCGGCATCATCGCCATGGAGGAACGCATCCGCGAGCATGGCCTGCCGCGGGATGCCGTCAATCTGCGCATGTTGAAGGCGATGGGCTTCTCCGACGCCCGCCTCGCGTCGCTGACGAAGACCGACGCGGAAGTGATTCAGAAGACTCGTGAAAAGCTCGACGTTCATCCGGTCTACAAGCGCATCGACACCTGCGCGGCCGAGTTCGCCTCGCCGACCGCCTACATGTACTCGACCTATGAAGTGCCCTTCGCCGGCGCGCTCGACAACGAGGCGCGCGTATCGTCACGCAAGAAGGTCGTCATCCTCGGCGGCGGCCCGAACCGCATCGGCCAGGGCATCGAGTTCGACTATTGCTGCTGCCATGCGGCCTTTGCCCTGCGCGACGCCGGCTATGAAGGGATCATGGTCAACTGCAACCCCGAGACCGTCTCGACCGACTACGACACCTCCGACCGGCTCTATTTCGATCCGCTGACGGCGGAGGACGTGCTGGAGATCTTGCGCGCCGAGCAGGCCTCGGGCGAGCTGGTCGGCGTCATCGTCCAGTTCGGCGGCCAGACGCCGCTGAAGCTGGCCGACGCGCTGGAGAAGGCCGGCATCCCGATCCTCGGCACCTCGCCCGACATGATCGACCTGGCGGAGGACCGCGACCGCTTCCAGAAGCTGCTGCACAAGCTGAACCTCACCCAGCCGAAGAACGGCATCGCCTATTCGGTCGAGCAGGCGCGCCTCGTCGCTGGCGAGCTCGGCTTCCCGCTGGTGGTGCGCCCCTCCTACGTGCTCGGCGGCCGCGCCATGCAGATCATCCATGACGAGGGCATGCTGCAGACCTACCTGCTCGACACCGTGCCCGGCCTTGTGCCGGAGGACATCAAGCAGAAATACCCCAACGACAAGACCGGCCAGATCAACACGCTGCTCGGCAAGAACCCGCTGCTGTTCGACCGCTATCTCTCCGACGCGATCGAGATCGATGTCGATGCGCTCTCGGACGGGAAGGACGTGTTCGTCGCCGGCATCATGGAGCATATCGAGGAGGCCGGCATCCATTCGGGCGACTCGGCCTGCTCGCTGCCGACGCACTCGCTGCCGTCCGACCTCGTCGACGAGCTGGAGCGCCAGACGGCGGCGCTGGCCCGCGCGCTCAATGTCGGCGGCCTGATGAACGTGCAATACGCGATCAAGGACGGCACGGTCTATGTGCTGGAGGTCAACCCGCGCGCCTCGCGAACCGTGCCCTTCGTCGCCAAGACCATCGGGCGGCCGATCGCCAAGATCGCGGCCCGCATCATGGCCGGCGAGACGCTGGAAAACGCCTTCGCCCATTACGGCGCCATGCCCGACCCGCGTAATCCCGGCCACATCGCCGTCAAGGAAGCCGTCTTCCCCTTCGCCCGTTTCCCCGGCGTCGACATATTGCTAGGCCCGGAAATGCGCTCGACCGGCGAGGTCATGGGCCTCGACCGCGATTTTGCCCTGGCCTTCGCCAAGAGCCAGTTAGGGGCCAATGTCGACCTGCCGCGCTCCGGCACGCTGTTCGTCTCGGTCCGCGACGAGGACAAGAAGGGCATCCTGCCGGCGGTGAAGCGCCTCGCCGGTCAGGGCTTCAAGGTCCTCGCCACCTCCGGCACCGCCCGCTTCCTCGCCGAGAACGGCGTCGACGCCCAGAAGATCAACAAGGTGCTCGAAGGCCGCCCCCACATCGAGGACGCCATCCGCAACCGCCAGGTCCAGATCGTCTTCAACACGACGGATGGCCAAAAGGCGGTGTCGGACTCGAAATCGCTGCGCCGGGCCACGCTGATGCAGAAGGTGCCGTATTACACGACGCTGTCAGGTGCCGCCGCGGTGGCGGAGGCGATTGCGGCGTTACGGGCGGGGAGCCTCGAAGTGCGGCCGCTGCAGGAGTATTTTGGGTGAGCTGCGCCGAGCACGGATGATTTTTAACTTTTTTCAGGTTTTTGTTATGCTGAAACGAAGTCGCCTCGCGAGTGATTCGCTTCACTATGCCTAAAACTCAACGGATTCGTGACCCTCTTCACGACCTTATCGAATTTGGAACCGGAGAGTTCGATCAATTTCTGTGGAGCTTGATCGATACGCGGGAATTTCAGAGACTTCGCCGCGTAAAACAACTCGGATTTTCGGAGCTCGTTTATCCGGGCGCGACGCATACCCGTTTTGCTCACAGTATTGGAGTTTTCCATACCGCCCGTGAGCTTGTTACGCTTATAGCCAACAGGATCGGCGAAAAATTCGAGCAGGAGAAAGCTGAAATTGCCTTGGCTGCCGCCTTAGTTCATGATCTAGGGCACGGTCCATTTAGTCACGCCTTCGAAGAGGCAATAAAGCTACTTAATAAGGATAATGCCAAGCGAAACGGGGAAAGGCCTCCGCCAAAACCCAAAAAGCATGAACAATGGACCGCTGACATTATACTCGGAGATACCGAAATCTCTGGAGCTATAAGAGCGCGGGGGGATGATTTCCAAGAAGCGGTGTCCAAACTTTTAATTTC
>JAFKFE010001089.1 GCA_017308345.1 Alphaproteobacteria bacterium
CCGATCAGGTCGCGCTCAATGGCAAATCGCTGAAAAGCTACCGCAACGGCCCGGTGGAGCGCTCTTTCTGCGGCATCTGCGGCTCGCCGATCGCCTATGTCGACCAGCGGCTCGACAACAAGATCTATTTCATGCTCGGCGCCATGGACATGCCGGCTTATTTCAAGCCGACGCAGCATGCCTATGTGCGCGAGCAACTGCCCTTCCTGCACATGCCGGACGATCTGCCCAGACATCTGAAGACCAGCGTGCCCCGCCCCGACCAAACGCCGGACGGGCAAGGACCAAACGGAACACAGTCATGAAATTCACCCTCTCCTGGCTCAAGGACCATCTCGAGACCGACGCCTCGCTTGCCGAGATCGTCGAGCGGCTGACCGCGATCGGCCTCGAAGTCGAACATGTCGACGACAAGGCGGGGCTGAAACCCTTCGTCATCGCCAAGGTGCTGACGGCGGTGCAGCATCCCGACGCCGACCGGCTGCGCGTGCTGACCGTCGACACCGGCGACGGCAAACCGCCTGTTCAAGTCGTATGCGGGGCGCCGAACGCCCGCGCGGGCCTGATCGGCGCCTTCGCCGCGCCCGGCACCTATGTTCCGGGTATCGACGTGACGCTCTCGGTCGGCAAGATCCGTGGCGTCGAAAGCCACGGCATGATGTGCTCGGAGCGCGAACTGGAAATTTCCGACGAGCATAACGGCATCATCGACCTGCCTGAGGATGCGCCGGTCGGCACCAGCTTCGCGGCTTACGCGCATCTCGACGATCCGGTCATCGAGATCAACCTGACGCCGAACCGCCCGGACGCGACCAGCGTGTACGGCATCGCGCGCGACCTCGCGGCGAGCGGGCTCGGCCGGCTGAAGACCCCGGGGGTCGAGGCCATTCCGGGCAAGGGCGAGACGCCGGTGAAAGTCACGATCGAGGCGCCGGAACTGTGCCCCGGCTTCGCGCTCAGGCTGGTGAAGGGCGTCAAGAACGGCCCGTCGCCGAAATGGCTGCAGCAGCGGCTGATCGCCATCGGATTGCGTCCGATCAGCGCGCTGGTCGACATCACCAACTATGTCACCTTCGATCGCGGCCGGCCGCTGCACGTCTTCGACGCCGCCAAGGTCGCCGGCAACCTCGTCGTGCGCCGCGCCAGGGATGGCGAGAAAGTCATGGCGCTCGACGGCCGCGAATACACGCTGACGCCGGAGATGTGCGTGATCGCCGACGACAATGGCGTCGAATCGATCGCCGGCATCATGGGTGGCGAACATTCCGGCTGCGACGAGAACACGACGGACGTGCTGATCGAATCCGCGCTCTGGGACCCGATGGCCACGGCCAGGACCGGCCGCACGCTCGGCATCATCACCGATGCGCGCTACCGCTTCGAGCGCGGCGTCGATCCGGAATTCATGCTGCCCGGCGTCGAGCTTGCGACAAGGCTGGTGCTCGATTTCTGCGGCGGCGAACCGACGGCGACCGAAATTGCCGGCTATGCCGGCCACAAGCCGATGATCGTGTCCTTCCCGCTGTCGGAAGTGAAGCGGTTGACCGGCATCGAGGTGCCTCGGGCGCAGAGCCTCGACATCCTGACCCGTCTCGGCTTCGAGCCGCAAGGCTCTGGCGACGTCGTCAAGGTGACGGTGCCGTCCTGGCGGCCGGATATCGACGGCAAGGCCGATCTCGTCGAGGAAGTCATGCGCATCCACGGCGTCGACAACATCCTGGCCCAGCCACTGACCTCGCACGACGCGGTCAACGGCAAGATCCTGACGACGCTGCAGGTGCGCACCCGCGCGGCCAAGCGCGCGCTGGCCGTGCGCGGCATGATGGAAGCCGTGACCTGGTCGTTCATTCCGGCGAAACACGCCGAGCTGTTCGGTGGCGGCCAGACGGCGCTGAAGCTCGCCAACCCGATCGCGGCCGACATGTCCGACATGCGGCCTTCGCTGCTGCCCGGCCTGATCGCGGCCGCGCAGCGCAATGCCGACAAGGGCATCGGCGACGTGGCGCTGTTCGAGGTCTCCGGCACCTATGAGGGCGACTTGCCCGACCAGCAGCGGCGCGTGGCCGCCGGCGTGCGGCGCGGCACGGCCAGGCTCGACGGCTCCGGCCGAAGCTGGGCCGGCAATTCCGGCCCGGTCGGCGTGTTCGACGCCAAGGCCGACGCCATCGCCGCGCTGGAAGCCTGCGGCGCGCCGGTCGACCGGCTGCAGATCGAGCCCGGCGGGCCGGCCTGGTATCATCCCGGCCGTTCCGGCACGATCAAGCTTGGGCCGAAGACCGTGCTCGGCACCTTCGGCGAGTTCCACCCGAAAACGCTGGAGGCGCTCGACGTCTCCGGGCCGATCTGCGGCTTCGAAGTCTATGTCGACGCCGTGCCGGAGCCGAAGGCCAAGCCGACGCGCACCAAGCCGAGGCTGGATCTGTCGCCCTTCCAGGCGGTCAAGCGCGACTTCGCCTTCGTCGTCGACAAATCGGTCGAGGCCGGCACGCTGGTGCGGGCGGCCCTGGCCGCCGACAAGAAGCTGGTCACCGGCGTTTCGGTGTTCGACGTCTTCGAAGGCGCGTCACTGGGCGAAGCCAAGAAGTCGATCGCCATCGAGGTCTCGATCCAGCCGGTCGAGAAGACGCTGACCGACGAGGACTTCGAGGCGCTGGCCAAGCGCATCGTCGAGAACGTCAACAAGCAGACGGGCGGCGTGCTGCGGGCATAAGCCGTTCCTTGGGATTGCCGGCAGGTGGCGAATCGCCCTCCAAAGGGCGATGGACCATCTCCGCCATTCCGGCCTTCCCTTCGAAGAACAGCGCGCGGCGTTCCTCGCCATCGTCGCGGCCGATCCGCTGCTGGCCGAGACGTTGGCGCGGGTGCGCGAGCTTGCGCTGCCGGATTGGCTGGTGGTGTCCGGCGCGCTCTACAACAGCGTCTGGAACCACCTGACCGGCAAGCCGCCGGGCTACGGCATCAAGGACGTCGACCTGTTCTATTTCGACGATGCCGACCTTTCCTACGAGGCCGAGGACGCGGTGATCCGCCGGGCGGCGATGCATTTCGAGGGACTGGCGCTGCCGGTCGAGGTGCGCAACCAGGCCCGCGTGCATCTGTGGTATCCGGAAAAATTCGGGCAGGAATGCCCGCGCTATGCAAGTTCAAGCGAGTCGGTGAGCTATTTCGCATCGAAGACGCATGCTGTGGGGGTGCGGCACGACGGCGACGGAGAGCTGGAGTTGGTGGCGCCGTTCGGGCTCGACGACGTCTTTTCGTTCCGCATCACGCCGAACAGGGCGCTGGACAATCAGCGGACGCATGAGGCGAAGGGCAAACGCGCCAAAGAGTATTGGCCGGAGATTAGCGTGGTGCCGTGGTAGGGATACGTCAGCGCGCGGCCCCCCTCTCTGGCCTGCCGGCCATCTCCCCCTCAAGGGGGGAGATTGGCTGTCATCGCCGCTTTCGCCAATTACGAACGTTGAAGGAAGAGCGGAGCGCCAAAACTGCTGATCTCCCCCCTTGAGGGGGAGATGCCCGGCAGGGCAGAGAGGGGGGCCTCGCGCCGACCTTTCAATTACCCATTCACCAGCGCCAGCAGTTCCTCCGTGTAGCGCTTGCCGACCACCTTATCCGGCGACAATGCATCGCCAATTGCCGCGACCTCGGCGGCACTCAGCTCGATCCCGGCCGCCGCCGTGTTCTGCTCCAGGTGGCCTATCTTCCTTGCGCCGGGGATCGGCACGATGAAATCGCCCTGGCGCAGCACCCAGGCGAGCGCCAGCTGCGCCGAGGTCACGCCCTTCTCGGCAGCCATCTTTTCCAGCACCGCGATGACGGCGGCGTTGGCTGCCATCGCTTCCGCCTGGAAGCGCGGCAAGGTCAGGCGCCAGTCGCCGGCGCCGAGCGCGTCCGGCTTGCCGAGCGTGCCGGTGAGCAGGCCGCGACCAAGCGGGCTGTAGGGCACGAAACCGATGCCGAGCTCACGGCAGACGGCGAAGACCTCGTCCTCGGGATCGCGGCTCCACAGCGAATATTCGCTCTGCACGGCGGCGATCGGGTGCACGGCATGCGCCCGGCGCAGCGTTGCGGCGCTCACTTCCGAAAGGCCGAGCGCCCGCACCTTGCCCTCGCGCACCAGCCCGGCCATGGCGCCGACCGTGTCCTCGATCGGCACGTTGGGGTCGACACGGTGCTGGTAATAGAGGTCGATCCGGTCGGTATCGAGCCGCTTCAGCGACGCTTCCGCCACCGCCTTGACGTGCTCGGGACGGCTGTCGACGCCCGCCATGCGGTCGAGGCCAGTGCCTTCGTCGAGGATCTTGAAGCCGAAT
>JAFKFE010001090.1 GCA_017308345.1 Alphaproteobacteria bacterium
GCCCCGGTGGCGACCACCGTGCCGGCGCGGTCGACATCCTTGGCATGCGCCAAGATGATGCGCTCGCCGAGCAGGTCGACGGCCTCCTCCATGACGCGGGCCTGATCGCCCAGCCTGTCGCCGACGAGATTGGCGGCGTCGAGGATGATGCCGAGGCGCGGGTTCCCGACCTCGTCGAGGATCCGCCGCGCCAGGCCGGCGTCGGCGACGACGTTGCCGGGCTCGGGCTCGATGCCGAGCCGGATATCGTGCTTTTCGGCAAGCTCGAGCGCCGCGTCGAGTTCGGCGCGCATGTCGGCCCAGGCGGACGGCGAGGCGTTGTCGGGATGGGCTGCCCACATGTCGTCGGGGTTGCGCGAACCGGTGCATAGCGTCACGATCGGCGCGCCGAGCAGCGGCGCGGCGGCGGCGACATTGGCGAAGCGGGCACGTGCGGCCCGGCGCAACGCCGCGTCGGGATGAGCCATGTTGTAGGTGCCGGAGAGGCCGGCAATCGCCAAGCTCCGCTCCCGGGCTGCCTCGGCGAAAGCCTTCAGTGCGTCGACCGGAACGCTGTCTGGAAGGCTGGCCAATCCCAGGCATGTCAGGTTGAACTGCATGCCCTCGAAGCCGTCCCGCCCGATCGCCGAGAGCAGCTGGTCGACAGGCCCGAGCGGATAGGTCCGGGCAAAAATCGCGGGATACATCAGACCGGCCCCGAGGCGTCCGCCAGATCGACGGGCTTGCCGCTGCGGACCGACTGGCCGATCGCCACCATGGCGCGGACGGAGGCGACGCCATCCTCGATCGAGGCGCCGTTCATCGGCGCTCCGTTGAGCACGACGTCGGCGAAGCCTTCGAGTTGGCGGCGGTAGAAATGGCCGTCGGCGCCAAGCACGCGCTCGGAGGACGCGCTCTTCTCGTGGAAGATGTCGACTTCGCTGGACTTGTAGTACCAGGGATTGAAGATCTTGCCGATGGCGCTGCCGTTCTCGCCATAGAGCTGGAAGCCTTCATGCCAGTCCATGCGGACCGGCAGCGTCAGGTCGAGATGGCCGAGCGCGCCATTTTCGAACTCCGTGTCGACGAACCAGCAATGGGCGCCGAAGCGTTCGAGGAGCCGCGCCTGGACCGACTTGATCGGCCCCGCCAGGTAGCGCGCGAGATCGACGAGATGGCTACCATGCGCCAGCATGAAATAACGCTGGCGGTCGGCCTTCTGGTCTCCCGCGGGCTTCAACGCCTTGGCGCCGGTCCTCGGCACCGGCTGCACGGCGTCGGTCATGGTGTAGCGATGGGTGGAATCGCAGTACCAGGCCTTCAGCGCCAGCAGCGCGCCCATCTCCCCGGTGGCGAATTCATGCGCCGCCTGGATGCCGGGATCGAAGCGCAGCATGTGGCCGATCTGCAGCACAAGACCGGTGCGCTCGACATGCTCTCTCAGTTCCTCCGCCTCCTCGACCGACATGGCGATCGGCTTTTCGCAGAGAACGTGCTTGCCGGCGGAGAGCGCCTTGATGGCCGCCGGGACGTGGAAGGCATCCGAAATGCCGATGACGATCGCCTCGACTTCCGGGTCGGCGAGCATGCGGTCGTAATCGTTGTAGATGCTGATCGCGTCGTAGAAGGACCCGAAGCGGCGCGCCAGGTCGACATCGGCGTCACAGACGGCCTGGAGGACGACGTTCCTGCCCTTCTGCGCCGATTCCAGATGCGCGAATTGCGAGATCGGTCCGCAGCCGAGGATACCGATACGCAGACAACGGGCGTCTTTCTTGACAGGCACTGGCTCGCTCCCTGATATTGTTTTTGTCTTATACAAAAACAATATCACAAACCGCTTCGCGTCAAGGCGCTCGATCAGAATTTCTTCGATGGCTGTTTTACGGGACACGAAGATAACGCGGCTCGGCGCACTTCCGTCGACGCTAAGCCTTTGATTTAGTTATCAAAACGATTATCGCCAACCGGATGCTGCGCTGCGCGAAAAGTGACGGGCAGGCTGTGGACAGCGTTACAGCGTGTTGGTCTCGAGGTCCGGCAGAGCGAAAAGCGTGTCGCGGATGGTGGCCGCCGCGCCGATCGCGGCGCCATCGGCGCCGAACTGCGCCACCCTGATCTCGGGCATGGCGAAGCCCGCCAGAAGCCGCCGCTTGATGTCGGCCTGGATACGCCGGCTGAGCTTGGGGTAGAGGCCGGCCAGCGGGCCGCCGAGCACGATGCGCCCGGGATCGAGCAGATGGATGGCGTTGACGAGGCCGGCTGAAAGGCCGCTGACCCAGGCGTCGAGCGCGGCGTCCACTTCCTTGTTGCCGATGCCCGCAAGCAGCATCTGGACGCCGTCGGCCACCGGCTGCCCCTCTTCGAACAACCGGGTGAAATGCTTGGCGCCGGCCAGCATCTCGAACGTGTCGACGCGCCCGGCGGCGGAGACGATGGTGTGGCCGATTTCGCCGGAGTAGCCGTGCCCGCCCATCACGACGCGGCCGTCGTCGATGATGGCGCCGCCGATGCCTTCCGCCAGGAGAACGACCAGCATGCTGCCGGCCTTCGCCGTGGCGGAGGCGGCGAGCTCGGCATTGGCGAAGGCGAAGGCGTCGTTGCAGACCATGACCGACCAGTCGGCCGGCGCCTTCCGCGTCAGCTCCGCCTGCAAAGGATAGTTGCGCCATTCCAGGAATGGCGCATGCACCACGCTGCAGTCGCGGCCGACGAGGCCCGGCACCGAAATGCCGATGCCCTCCACCTTGTCCTGCAATGCGGGATTCTCGTTCAACAGCCTCTCGATCAGGGAGAGCAGCCTCGCCGTTATATGCCCGGCATCGCGGTAGCGCGGGCCGGTCGGCTCGACGATCCGGCTGACAACGTTCATCTGCAGGTCGAGCAGCACCACGGTCAGGGAACGCGTGCCGACATCCGCGCCGACGAAATAGGCGCCCGAGGGGTTGAGCGTCACGCCCACGCCTGGACGGCCCTTGCGCGATTCGGGGGACATTTCGGCGCTCTCGACGACCAGGCCGGCATCGAGCAGGACGCGCATGGCGTTGCCGATGGTCGCCCTCGTCAGGCCCAGTTGCCGGGCCATGTCGGCGCGCGAGAGCTGCCGGCCGTTTTGCAGCAGTCTCAGGCAACGCCTGGCGTTGATATGGCGCAGTAGGCTTGTTGTGCTCAAGTCGGTGTCTTCAGCCGGAGCCTGCGCCAATAGCATCCAGCGCGTTCAATCCAAAGCGTTTTTCGTCACCCGCCCTGGCGAACGAAGCGCCGTCATACCGGCAGGCTGGTCGCACCGGTCGACAGATGCGGCTCGGCAGGCGTGGCTTTGGTGTCCGCCTTGGCGCTTGCGCCGGCCCTGTCCTTCATCATCGCGCAAAGCACGCGATCGACCGCCAGCCTGCCGGGCCCGCTCAGCGCCAGGATGAACATGCCGCCGGCAATGGCGAGGTCCTTCTCGAAATGCAAAAGCTCGTTCTGGCTGGCGAAATTGGTGTGGAAGAGGCTGGCCGTCATCAGGCAGAAGAGGCCGAGCCCGAGGGCGCCGAGCCGCGCCAGGATGCCGAGCGCCACGGAGAGGCCGGCGCCGAGTTGCAGCGCGATGGTGGCCAAAAGCAGCGGCGTGCCGACGCCGAGCGCGGCCATCGCCTTCTGGGCGCCTTCGAAATGGGTCGCCAGTTCCAGTCCCTCATGCACGAAGATCAGGGACAGGAGCAGTCGGCCGGCAAGCAGGACGACATCCCTGGCGTGAAGTTTTTCGGCAAGTTCGATCGGTGTCATGGTCGGCTCCAATCTTTGGACGCATCTTGGAAAGGCGGTCGCCCGCATCCGCGTGGACGCCTGTTCGGGGTTGAAGGGTCGGAGCCGGCGCGAGGGAGAGGACGCCGGCTCCGGTTTTCGGGCGCTACCGCCGTGGCGCCCAAAAAGTCGGTGCTCAAAGGGCGAGGCCCCGGCCGCTTCGCGGCCACCTCTACCCACTTTGTGGGGCGAGGAAGCGGGCGGCGCTACTTCGTCACCTTGGTGTCGATCGCCTGCTTAAGGTCGGAAAGCTCCTCGCAGCCCGCCGGGCACAGCTTCTGCAACGAGGCGAGCTGCTCGTTGGCCTTGGCCATGTCGCCGGTCTCGACATAGAGCTCGCCCAGATATTCGTGCGCGGCCTTGTGGTCGGGCTGAAGCTCCAGCGCCTTGGTGTAGTAGGTCAGCGAAGTCTGGTAGTCGCCGGTCTTGCGCAGGGTGAAGCCGAGCAGATTGTAGACGTCGGCCTGCTGGGTGTCCTGCGCGAGATCGCGCAGGTCGGCCAGCGCGCCCTTGTAGTCCTTGGCGTCGATCTTTGCCTTCAC
>JAFKFE010001091.1 GCA_017308345.1 Alphaproteobacteria bacterium
GGTGCGCGCCTCCGGCTCGGGCGCGACGCTGGAGCATATGCTGACCGAGGCCAGCCAGATGCTGTCCGGCATGTCGCGCGGCGCCGGTCTCGTGCTCGCCTCCAAGAACGAGGTGGCGCTGAAGCACATCGAGTTCATCCAGCTCGAGCCCACCAAGGCGCTTGCCGTGCTGGTGTCGCAGAACGGCGACGTCGAGAACCGCGTCGTCGACCTGCCGGCCGGCATCACCGTGTCGCAGCTGCACGAAGCCTCCAACTTCCTCAACGCCCATATCCGCGGCCGCACGCTCGCCGAAGCGCGCATCGAGGTATCCCGCATCAAGGACGAAACCAAATCCGCCCTCGACACGCTGTCGCAGGATCTTGTCGAGAAGGGTCTGGCGGTCTGGGCCGGTGCCGAAAGCGGCCTGCCGGCGCGCCTCATCGTGCGCGGCCGCGCCAACCTCCTGGAAAACGTCACCGCCCAGGCAGACCTCGAACTGCTGCGCCATCTGTTCGAGGATCTGGAGACGCAGGACGGCCTGCTGCAGCTGCTCGACCTCGCCGAGGAAGGGCCGGGCGTGCGCATCTTCATCGGCTCGGAGAACAAGCTGTTTTCGCTGTCCGGCTCGTCGCTGGTCGTCGCCCCCTATCGCGACAAGGATGCCCGTGTCATCGGCGCGCTTGGCGTCATCGGCCCGACCCGGCTGAACTACGCCCGGATCGTGCCGATGGTCGATTACACCGCGCAGCTTATTTCGCGCATGCTGCGCTAGGTGTATCGATATTCAGGTAAGGCCGGCCTGACTGGAATCTCGACACACCCAAGGTCGCTGCAAAGGAGAAAAAACATGGCGCTGGAAGCGATCAAGGCCCAAATCGACCTCCTGCTGCAGGAAATGATCAACCAGCCCGAGGACGAGCACGAGATTCAGGAACAGCTGCGCGAGAAGCTCGGGGAAATGCGCGCCATGGGCCTGCCCTTGCCGGCGGACCTCGTCGAGCTGGAAAAGCGCCTCGACGACGATCTGGATGCAAAAGAGGCCTGAGTCCGGCGCCTCGTCAAATCCGCGTGCGCAAGCTTCTCTTTTTGGGGCGTTTGCCCGATATCTCCTGTCCGCGGGCGTCCCATCGATCGGCGCGCGCCGGCAGATGACGGAGGACAGCATGACGCGGATCGCCAGCCTCGCGGGCATTGCGCTACTTCTGGCCACGGGCGCCTTCGCGCAGCAGGCCGATCAACCCCTGCTCAGCGGCGAAAAGGCCTTCGGCGACTGGAAGGCCGACCATCCGGGCGTGCGGCGACTGATCAAGCCTGGCGATCTTCAAAAACCCTATGCAACCGAGTCCGCCTCGAACGGCGGCGGCATCACCGATCGTCCCGAGGGCGCGAAGCCAAAGCTTCCGCCGGGCTTCTCCGCCGAACTGGTCGCTTCCGGCATCGACAGCCCCCGCGTCGTGCGCGTGGCGCCGAATGGCGACCTCTTCGTGGCCGACAGCCGGGCGAACCAGGTCCGCGTCTATCGCCTGGCCGAAGGCAGCGCGAAGCCCGCCGAGACGTCGATCTTCGCCAAGGGCCTGACCCGGCCCTACGGCATCGCCTTCTATCCGCCCGGCGACAAACCCCAATGGGTCTATGTCGCCAACAGCAACAGCGTCGTGCGCTTCCCCTATCGCGACGGCGACCTCGAGGCGTCCGGCAAGCCGGAAACCATCGTCGCCAGGATCCCCGCCAACCATCACTGGACGCGCGACATCGCCTTCTCGGGCGACGGCAGGACGCTCTATCTGTCGGTCGGCTCCGGCTCCAACGTCGCCGAGGACATGGGCGCCAGGCCGAAGGGCGGCCTTGAGGACTGGGCGAAGGCGCAGCCGCTGGGCGCGGCCTGGGGCTCGGAGGAAGGCCGCGCCGACGTGCTGGCCTTCGATCCCGACGGCAAGAACCGCAAGGTTGTCGCCACCGGCCTGCGCAACTGCTCTGGCATGACCGTGCAGCCGGCGACAGGGGCGCTCTGGTGCGTCGTCAACGAGCGCGACGAGCTTGGCGACAATGTCCCCTTCGAATACGCGACCGCCGTCAAGGACGGCGCCTTCTATGGCTGGCCCTGGTATTACATCGGCGACAACGAGGACCCGCGCCACGCGGGCTCTCGCCCGGACCTCGTCGGCAAGGTCACGGTCCCGGATGTGCTGATGCAGGCGCATTCGGCGCCGCTCAATATCGCCTTCTATGACGGCGCCAACTTCCCCGCCGACTACAAGGGCGACGCCTTCGTCGCCTTGCACGGCTCATGGAACCGCGATGTCCGCACCGGCTACAAACTCGTCCGGCTGAGGTTCAAGGACGGCAAGCCGACCGGTGAATACGAGGATTTCGCCACCGGCTTCGTCATTTCCGACGACGCGGTCTGGGGCCGGCCGGTCGGCGTCGCTGTCGCGAAGGATGGCGCGCTGATCCTCACCGAGGACGGCAACGGCACGATTTGGCGCATCGCGTATGGAGATGGCCGGTCCTGACGGCTCCGACGCCTCGGCTTTTTACAAATTTCTGGTGCCAGGTCGGAATTTATCCTACCTAATAGGGTAGCAATGAAGGAGCCCCGACCGTGAACAACGCCGAGAAGGTGAGCGTTACCATGGCCCGCGAGCAAATGCAGGCCATCCGCGAGAGAGTGGAGGCCGGCGAGTTTGCCACCGTCAGCGAAGCCATGCGTGACGCCGTGCGGGTATGGCAGCGGCAACGCATCGAGGACGCCGAGCGCCTTGAGGCTATCCGCGCCCGTGTCCGCCGCTCCATCGAGGATCCCAGGCCATCCTTGAGCGAAGACGAGGCCGACGCCGCGCTGGAGGCCGCTATCGCCGGAATCGACAAAGACCTGGACCGTGCGGCATCTTAGGGTCACGTACCGGCCCGACGCCATCGCGGACCTGGCCGACATTTACCGGTTCATCGCCACGCGGGGCCAAAGCCGCGACGTCGCATTGGCCTTTGTTCGGCGCATACGTGCCCGCTGTCACAAGATTGGCGATGCACCAAACGGCGGCCGACCACGTGACGACCTTCGACCAGGGTTGCGCACTGTGCCTTTTGAGCGCAGCGCCGTAATCGCTTATCGCGTCGGCAGGACCGTGGAAATCGTCAACGTGTTTTACGGCGGCCGGGATTATGAGACGTTGTACCGGAGCCAAGACGAAGGCAGCGGGGAATAACACCAGACACTTGCAAGGGGGCAGGCCGCGCGCCTGGTTTTGCGCTGTGATCCGTGGCGGAAAACTCATGTATTGTGACACACGGATCAATAGGCAGGCTCGAACCATGACCCTCACCGGATTCCTCGCTTACAGCGCAGCCCTCGGCGTCGCCGCCGCTATCCCGGGCCCGGGCGTCACCGCCCTTGTCGCCCGCGCGCTCGGCTCCGGTTTCCGCTCGTCGCTCGCCATGTCGTTCGGCCTGATGCTCGGCGACCTCACCTATCTCACCGCCGTGGTGCTCGGGCTGGCCTTCGTCGCGCAGAGCTTCGGCATGGTCTTCCTCGCCATCAAATGGGCCGGCGTCGCCTATCTCGCCTTCCTTGCCTGGCGCTTCTGGACTAGCGGCATCACGCCCGAGACCATCGAGGCGCGGAAGGCCAGGGGCGGCCTGGTGTCGAGCTTCATCGCCGGGCTGACGGTGACGCTCGGCAATCCGAAGACGATGATCTTCTATCTCGCCATCACGCCGACCATCGTCGACCTGAAGACGATCACGCTCGCCGACTACGCCATCCTGGCGATGCTCACCGTGGCGGTGCTGTTCGTGGTGCTGGTGCCTTACCTTGCCTTGGCCGCCAAGGCGCGCTGGTTCCTGAAATCGCCGCGCGCGCTGAAGGTGCTGAACCGCACCGCCGCCTGCTTCATGATGGGCGCGGCCGCCGCCATCGCCGCCCGTCAATAAAGTGTATCGACATCCAGGTGAGGCCGGCCTGACCTGAATCTCGACGCAGCTTGGTGCGCGATGGCTTTCATTTTCGCCAAACCATTCCCCAAACCGGCCATTTCAGAAAATGCATTTCCGGTCTTGGGCGCTTTTGAGCAACCGTCCCACTCGGATATTTTCGGTGGCCGGCCTTTCTTGCGCGGCTGAAAGCCCTATTCTGTCTGTCTGATTGCCCTGGGAGCGAAACCATGAACAAGCCCGTCTCTTCCGCGCGCGTGCCCGGCCGCGGCCGCGTCTTCAATTCGATCACGGAGACGATCGGCGACACGCCGCTGGTCAGGCTGGACAAGTTCGCCAGGGAGAAGGGCATCGTCGCCAACCTGATGGCCAAGCTCAATCTGATGGCCAAGCTCGAATTCTTCAACCCGATCGCCTCGGTCAAGGACCGTATCGGCGTCGCCATGATCGAGGCGCTGGAGGAGGCCGGCAAGATCGCGCCCGGCAAGACCACGCTGATCGAGCCGACCTCCGGCAACACCGGCATCGCGCTTGCCTTCGCCGCCGCCGCCAAGGGCTACAAGCTGATCCTCACCATGCCGGAGACCATGTCGGTCGAGCGGCGCAAGATGCTGGCGCTGCTCGGCGCCGAGCTGGTGCTGACCGAAGGCCCGAAAGGCATGAAGGGCGCCATCGCCAAGGCCGACGAGCTTGCCGCGACGCTGCCCAACGCCATCATCCCGCAGCAGTTCGAGAATCCGGCCAATCCCGAGATCCATCGCCGCACCACGGCCGAGGAGATCTGGAACGACACCCAGGGCGAGGTCGACATCTTCGTCGCCGGCATCGGCACCGGCGGCACCATCACCGGCGTCGGCCAGGTGCTGAAGAAGCGCAAGCCTTCGGTGCATGTCGTGGCGGTCGAGCCGGAGGCCTCCCCGGTTCTGTCGGGCGGCCAGCCCGGCCCGCACAAGATCCAGGGCATCGGCGCCGGCTTCGCGCCGAAGATCCTCGATACGTCGGTCTATGACGAGATCGTCAGGGTCTCGAACGAGGATTCGGTCGCCAACGCCCGCCTTGTGGCCCGGCTCGAAGGCGTGCCGGTCGGCATCTCGTCGGGCGCGGCGCTCCAGGCGGCCGTCGTCGTCGGTTCGCGGCCCGAGAACAAGGGCAAGAACCTCGTCGTCATCATCCCCTCCTTCGCCGAGCGCTATCTCTCGACCATCCTGTTCGACGGGCTGGGCGCCTAGGCACGCCCCTCGGAGAGGGCCTTCAGCGGCCCCTCACGGTCGCGGGAACGCCTCGGCCAATCTCCAGAGTTAGCGGACAAGCAGCACTCCCGGGGTGGCTGGACTGCTCAAAAAGCGTCTGTGGCCAGCGGCGCCCGGCTTGAGGCGGGCGCCGCTTCCGGCTCATATCGCCTGCGGCCCGGCCGGCCGGCGGGAGGATTTCTCATGTACAAGCTCTATACGCGCCCGGGCAGCGGCGGCTTCGTCGTCGAGGCGGCGCTGGCCATGGCCGGCGTGCCCTTCGAACAGATCGACGTGCCGAAGCAGGAAACGCCCGATCCGGCTTTCCTGGCCATCAGCCCGCTGTGCCAGGTGCCGGCGCTGACGCTGCCGGACGGCCATTCGCTGACGGAATCGGCGGCGATCTGCATCCTGCTCGCCGAGCGCCACCCCGAGGCGGGTCTCGCGCCGGAAGCGGGATCGCCCGGCCGCGCCGATTTCCTGCGCTGGATGGCCTTCATGTCGTCGGTGCTTTATCCGGCGGCCCTGCGCCTCTATTACGCGCATCGTTACACCGCCGACGCCGGCGGCGTGGGGGCGGTGAAGGAGGCGGCGGTCGCCGAAATGGATCGCGGCTTTGCGATCGTCGACGACGCGCTCGCC
>JAFKFE010001092.1 GCA_017308345.1 Alphaproteobacteria bacterium
CTGGCTTGGCTGGGAATCGGGCGCGCGCAGGATGTTGATCATCGGCAAGGATTACAGGAGGTGGCGGGGAAACGATAGAGCATCGTTTCCGTCAGGTTCCGCGCGGCTTGGCGCGGCTGGTGGCGGTGGCCAGAAGCGGGTTTTCCGGCCAGACGTGCCTGGGGTAGCGGCCGCGCATGTCGGTGCGCACATCCGCCCTGGAGCCGCGCCAGAACCCGGGCAGGTCGCGCGTCGTCTGGATCGGCCGATGCGCCGGCGACAGAAGCTCCAGCGTCAGCGGCACCGTGCCGTTGGCGATCGAGGGATGCTTGTCGAGGCCGAACAGTTCCTGCACGCGGACCGCAAGCACCGGCCACTCGCCGTCATAGCGGATCGGCACGTGGCTGCCGGACGGCGCGTCGAAGTGGGTCGGCGCCAGCGCGTCGACCTTGCGCTGCAGGTCGTGCGGGACCAGCGCCATGAGCGCCGACGACAAAGTCGCCGGCTTGATGGCCGCGAAGGAGGCATCGCCGGCGAGGAACGGCAGGAGCCAATCTTCGAGACGGTCCAGAAGGGCCGCGTCAGAGACATCCGGCCAGGGCGCGCCAAGGCCCCGGTTGAGCCAGCCGAGCCGCTGGCGAAGCGCCTCCGCCTCCTTGCCCCAGTCGAGCAGCGACAGGCCGTGCTCGCGCAAGGCATCCATCATGGCCCGGTCGGCTTCGGCGCCCGACGGCGCGGGAAGCATGCGCTCGGACAGCGTGATGGCGCCGAGCCTGGCGATCTCGCGCACCCGCACGGCGCGGCGTTCGCGATCGAAGGTCGTCTCGCGCCTGGTCTCGATGCGATCGGCAAGGGCGGCGCGGATATCGGCTTCGCCGACCGGAGCGGCGGCGGTGATGCGGGCGTTCTGCGCCTTGCCCTGCAGGTCGGCGACCACCAGCCAGGTCTCGTTGGCGAGCGGATCGGCGGCATCGACCATCGCGCCCGAGCCGTTGGCGAGCACGAAGCGGCCGCGCTCGCCGCGCGCCTTCGCCACGCGATCCGGCCAGGCGTGGATGAGGAGCGAGCCGGCGGAGGCCGCCTCGCCTCCCTGCCCGCCGCCGGTCTGCCTGGCCAAACGCTCGGCAAGCTGCCTGGCGGCATTGGCGCGGGGGGATTTCTCGCCGCGAAACCGGATCAGCCGCCGCTCAAGATCGGCGCTGTCGCCGCCCAGCCCACGCTCGGTGAGCAGCACAGCAAGCGTCGCCGCTTCCAGTCCATGGCCGGTCCTCGCCGC
The DNA here is from genome assembly GCA_017308345.1 of Alphaproteobacteria bacterium. Classification (GTDB taxonomy): domain Bacteria; phylum Pseudomonadota; class Alphaproteobacteria; order Rhizobiales; family Rhizobiaceae; genus Mesorhizobium. The sequence goes on from JAFKFE010001092.1 coordinate 1,256, forward strand.
CTCGGCCACCATATGCGCGAGCCGCACCGGCAGCGCCAGCTTGCGCATGGCGGCGCCTGCTTCCGTAAGCCGCCCCGCCTCATCGATGGCGTGCAACGCGCGCAACAGAACCGTCGCCTCGTTGAGCGCCGGCGCCGGCGGCGGATCGAGGAAAGAGAAGCTCGACGGATCGGCGACGCCGAAAGCGGCGCAATCGAGCAGCAGGCCGGACAGATCCGCCTCGAGGATTTCCGGCGGGGTGAAGGCGGGAAGCGACGTGGTCTGCTCGGCCCGCCACAGGCGAACCGCCACGCCGGCTTGAGTGCGGCCGGCGCGGCCGGCGCGCTGGTCGGCCGAAGCCTTGCTGACGCGCACCGTCTCAAGCCTGGTCAGGCCGCTCGCCGGCTCGTAACGCGGCAGCCGCGACAGGCCGGAATCGATGACGACGCGCACGCCGTCTATGGTGATCGAGGTCTCGGCGATCGAGGTCGCCAGCACCACCTTGCGGCGGCCGGCCGGCGCCGGCCTGATCGCCTGATCCTGCGCCCGGTTGTCGAGCTGGCCATAGAGCGGAACGATGTCGGTGTCGGCGGCGACATTGCCCGCGAGCCGCTCGGCGGTGCGCTCGATCTCGCGCTGCCCGGGCAGGAAGGCGAGCACGCTGCCCTGCTCGCCGGCCAGGGCGGCGCGCACGGCCCTGGCCATGGCGTCCTCGATCGCCACGCCGGCCGGCCGCTCGTCGTAGCGGATCTCGACCGGGTAGGCCCGGCCCTCGCTTTCGATCACCGGCGCTTCCGACAAAAGCCTCGCCACGCGCGCGCCGTCGAGCGTCGCCGACATGACCAGCAGGCGCAGGTCCGGCCGCAGCGCGCCCTGCACGTCGAGCGCCAGCGCCAGGCCGAAATCGCCGTCCAGCGAACGCTCATGGAATTCATCGAAGATCACCGCCGAGACGCCGGGCAGTTCCGGATCGTCGAGGATCATGCGGGAGAGCACGCCCTCGGTGACGACCAGTATCTTCGTCCGCGCCGAGGTCCGGTTTTCCATGCGCATGGCGTAGCCGACCGTGCCGCCGGGTTCTTCGCCGAGCAGTTCGGCCATGCGGCGGGCGGCGGCGCGGGCGGCGAGCCGGCGCGGCTCGAGCAGCACGGTCCTGCCCTGGCCGAGCCAGGGCGCGTCGAGCAGCGCCAGCGGCACCAGCGTCGTCTTGCCGGCGCCGGGCGGCGCCACCAGCACGGCGCTGTTGCGCCGCGAGAGCGCTTCGCCGAGTGCCGGCAGCACGGCGGTGACCGGAAGCTCCGGCAAGGGTTTCGTCGTCATCTGGCCCGCATATCAGCGGTCGCGGTCGCCGCGCAACTTGCGAGACCGGCGCGCGCTCAGAGCCTCTCGCGCGAAAACGGGTTCCAGCGCACGGTGCCGAGCCTCACCTCCTCGCGCACCATCGTCAGCAGGCCGGACGCGCCGACCACCGCTAGGCCGACCAATGACAGCCAGTCGGGATATTCCTGGAAGAACAGCGCGCCGAGGATGACCGCCCAGACGATCTGCGAGTAATGCGTCGGCGCGATGCGGTTCGCGGGCGCGTATTTGACCGCGAGCAACTGCAGCAGTTGCCCGCCGGCGGTGAAGAGGCCGGCCAGCATCAGCCAGACCATCTGGCCGAGACCGGGGAGCGAGAATGACGTGGCGGCCGCGCCGACGCCGTTGAAGATCAGGCCATAGCCGACCAGCGAGCCGAGGATCGTCGTGCGCTTCTCCTGCTGGGCGAGCGAGCGCGTCAGGATGACGCTGACAGCGGCGAGGAAGGCATTGGCAAAGGCGGCGAGATGGCCGGGATGCAATTCGCGAAAGCCCGGCCGCACCACCAGCATGACGCCGACAAAGCCGGCGACCACGGCCAGCCACCGCCAGGGACCGACCCTCTCCTTCAGGACGACCGTCGACAGGATGGTGACCAGCAACGGGGCCAGGAAGATCAGCGCGTAGACTTCCGCCAGGGGAATGGTGGTGAAGGCAAAAACGCTGAGCACGCCCGACGCGATGCCCGCCAGGGCGCGCGCCTGCACCGCCCACGGCCTCCTGGTGCGCCAGAAGTCGCGCCAGCGTTCGTCCCCGGGCTTGGTGAAGAACAGAAAACAGCCGGCAAACAAGGTCGAGAAGAAGCCGATCTCGAAGACGGTGAACTGCCCGCCCAGGCTCTTGATGACGGCGTCGCTGAACGAATAGCTTGCATAGGCGATGAGGGCGAGCAGGATTCCGTTCGGCATACGATTTCCGGGAGACAAGACGTGAAGATACTGGCGCTGGGGGCACATCCCGACGACATCGAGATATTCATGTTCGGTACGCTGGCCGCCTACGCCGCGCAAGGCGCAAAACTGACTTTCGCGATAGCCACGGATGGCGCCAAGGGCGGCAGGGGCGACCCGGCGGCGCTTGCCAGGATACGGCGCGAGGAAGCGGCCGAGGCGGCCGGCCTGCTCGGCGTCGAGCCGCGCTTCCTCGACTTTCCCGACGGCATGCTGGTCGCCGACGCGGCACTTGTCGCGGCGTTGAAAGCGCTGATCGGCGAGGTCGGGCCCGATCTGGCGATCACCCATGCGCCGAACGACTATCACGGCGATCACCGCGCGCTCTCGGACGGCGTGCGCATCGCGGCCTCCTTCGCTGTCCCGGTGCTGCATGCCGACACGCTGGGCGGCACCGGCTTTTCGCCGACGCACTATGTCGACATCTCCGGCCGTTTCGAACTGAAGGCGAAGGCGATCGGCGCGCATCGCTCACAGGATCCCGAGCGCTTCGTCGATGCCGCGCGCACGCAGAACGCCTTCCGCGCCGGCCAATGCAACGGCGCGTCTGGAGCGCTTGCCGAAGCCTTCCGCTTCGAGCCCGTCTTCCCCTTCGCCGACATACGGGGATTGTGGCCGCCGGCGCCGCCGATCCGGCCGGGGACGGTGAGCACGAAGACGGTAAGCCAGGCCGATTGACGAGCACCGGACGAACCGGCCGTCGATCATTTCCCAACGATTTCAAGCGCCACTCC
>JAFKFE010001093.1 GCA_017308345.1 Alphaproteobacteria bacterium
CGTCGCGGGATTTGTCGCCGGCCCTGGTCGCCTCCTCGGCCTTATCGAGGATCGACGCCGTCAGATGCGGCGCGGCGTGGCGCAGCGCCAGCACCTCGAGCGCGGCCCGCATCTCGGCCACTTCCCTGACCTCGCCGAGATCGAAGGAGGCGACGCGCACGCCGCGCCTGGGCTCGCTGATCGCCAACCCCTGAGCCTCCAGGCGGCGGAAAGCCTCGCGCACCGGGACATGGCTGGTGTTGAATTCCTCGGCGACATGGTCCTGGCGCAGCCGCGATCCGGGCTCGATGGCGCCTGAAATGATACGGTCCGCCAGCTCCTTGCTGATGCGGACGGCGATCGTGTCTTCTGTGCTGGCCATATTTTATAGATAATTTGCCGGACCGCTCCTTGTCGAGACGGCCGGCGCGGGATTCGCAGGCGCCCAGCCCGGCGAATGCCGGGCCAGCGCGGGAACGCCAAGCAGGCTCAGTTGACGCGGCTGATGCAGAAATCGATGACGTCGATCAGCGCCGACTTCTGCGGCGTCGCCTCCAGCGGCGCCAGCGCGTCGCGGGCGATCTCGCCGAAATGGCGCGCGCGGCCGATCGTGTCGGCGATCGCGCCGTGGCGGGTCATCAGGCCGATCGCCTTTTCCAGCCCGGCATCGTCGGTGACGTTCTCCTCGATGGCGCGCTTCCAGAAGGTGCGCTCGGCCTTGGTGCCACGCCGGTAGGCGAGGATCACCGGCAGCGTCACCTTGCCCTCGCGGAAATCGTCGCCGACATTCTTGCCGAGATCCTTGCTCGAGCCGCCGTAATCCAGCGCGTCGTCGATGAGCTGGAAGGCAAGGCCGAGATTCATGCCGTAGGAACGCAGCGCCGCGCGGTCGGTGCGCGAAGCCTGGGCGATCACCGGCCCGACTTCGGCGGCGGCCGAAAACAGCGCGGCGGTCTTGGCCTTGATGACGGCGAAATGCTCATCCTCGGTGGTGTCGAGGTTCTTGGCGGCGGCAAGCTGCATCACCTCGCCCTCGGCGATGATGGAGGCCGCGGCCGACAGGATGTCGAGGGCTTCCAGCGAGCCGACCTCGACCATCATGCGGAAAGCCTGGCCGAGCAGGAAATCGCCGACGAGCACGCTTGCCTGGTTGCCCCAGATCATGCGCGCCGTCTTCTTGCCGCGTCGCAGCGCGCTCTCGTCGACCACGTCGTCATGCAGGAGCGTCGCCGTGTGCATGAATTCGACCGCCGTGGCGAGCTTGACATGGCCCTCGCCGGAATAGCCGAACATCTGCGCGGCGGCGAGCGTGAGCATGGGCCTGAGCCGCTTGCCGCCCGAGGAGATCAGGTGGTTGGCGATCTCCGGGATCATCTCGACGTCGGAGCCGGCCTTGGACAGGATCAACTCATTGACCCGGCCCATGTCGACGGCCGTCAGATCGATCAAATCCTTGATGGAAGCGGGTTCCCGCTTGCCTTCGATGTTGAGAACGACACCCACCACGACAACTCCCGTCTCTCTAACGCGCACGAGTTAACGCGCACGACGGCACCCTTAATCCCACGCCGACTCTAGGGCGGCACAACCGGGCACGGCAAGAGGCGAATTGGCGCGGCTTAGCCGACGGTGTGTCCACCCGCACGTTTACAGAAACGCCGCAACCTGCGATTTTCGTTCCATGATCGAGCTTGTCCGCACCAACGACGCCGTCGTGATCTCCTTTGTCGAATCGCTGATGCGCGACGCCGGCATCGCCTGTTTCGTCGCCGACCAGAATATGAGCGTGCTCGACGGTTCGCTCGGCATCCTGCCCCGGCGCGTCATGGTGGACGCCGAGAAGGTCGACGCGGCGCGGCGCATCCTCAAGGACGCCGGCATCGAGAACGAGATCCGCAAGAAGTAATGGCAACCAGCACCGCCCCCGTCCCGGATACGCCCGCGCACACGGTCGACGCCTTCCATCGCGGACGGTTCTGGCTGGTGCAGCCGAGCCGGGGCGGTCATCGCGCAGGCATGGACGCCATGATGCTGGCGGACGCCGTGCCGTCCGGCTTTTCGGGGCGGCTCGCCGATTTCGGCGCCGGCGCGGGCGCCGCCGCCCTTGCCGTGCTGTCGCGCTGCCCGGCGGCACGGGCCGTGCTCGTCGAACGCTCGGCCGAAATGGCCGGATTCGGAGCCGCCACGCTGTCGCATCCCGGCAACGCGCATCTCGGCGACCGCGCCTCGGTGCTGACGGCCGACGTGACGCTGACCGGCCGGGCGCGCGCGGAGGCCGGGCTTGCCGACAATTCCTTCGACTTCGTCATCATGAACCCGCCATTTAATGCCGCCGAGGACCGCTCGACGCCCGACGCACTGCGCAGGCAGGCGCATGTGATGGACGAAGGGCTGTTCGAGCGCTGGATCAGGAGCGCCGCCGCCGTCGCCAAGCCGCGCGGCGGGCTGGTGATCATCGCGCGGCCCGAGCAACTGGTTGCCATCCTCGATGCGATCGAGGGGCGCTTCGGCGATGCCGAATTGCTTTGCGTGCATCCGCGCCCGGACGCGGCGGCGATCCGCATCGTCGTCAGGGCCGTGCTCGGCGCGCGCGGGAAACTGTCGATCCGCCCGCCGCTCACCCTGCACGGGCCATCCGGAAACGAACCGGCGGAACGGACGGAAATGATCAATAACGGCCTGGCATCGCTGTTCGGCGATTGATCCCAGCCACACGATGCGGCATTGCCGTTGGGCAGCTAGTTCCTACATGCGTCATGCATATTGTCAGGAGACATCCCCCGGTGAAACGCCTCTTCAACCGCCTGCTGCCGAAATCCTGGCGCTCGACAGCCGTCACCATTCCGGTCATCCGGCTACAAGGCACCATCATGGCGGGCGGCGGCCAGTTCCGGCCGAGCCTGTCGCTCGCCTCGACGGCCGGCCTCATCGAGAAGGCGTTCGGCTTCGACGCGCCGGCGGTCGCCATCTCGATCAATTCGCCCGGCGGCTCGCCGGTGCAGTCGCGGCTGATCTTCAAGCGCATCCGCGACCTGGCGGTGGAAAAGAACAGGAAGGTACTGGTCTTCGTCGAGGACGTCGCGGCTTCCGGCGGCTACATGATCGCCGTCGCCGGCGACGAGATCTTCGCCGACCCGTCCTCGATCGTCGGCTCGATCGGCGTGGTCTCGGCCTCCTTCGGCTTCCCGGAACTGATGAAGAAGATCGGCGTCGAGCGCCGCGTCCACACCGCCGGGCAGAACAAGGCCGTGCTCGATCCGTTCAAGCCCGAAAGGAAGGAAGATGTGGAGCGGCTGAAGGCGCTGCAGCTCGAAGTGCACGAGACCTTCATCGACCTCGTCAAGGAGCGGCGCGGCAGCAAGCTGAAGGACGACCCGGACCTGTTCACCGGCCTGTTCTGGACCGCCAGGAAAGGCCTGGAGCTCGGCCTCGTCGATGCGCTGGGCGACATGCGCGGCGTGCTCAAGACCAGGTTCGGCGACAAGACGCAACTCAAGCTGATCACCGCGCCGCGTGGTCTCATGGGCCGTTTCGGCCTGTTCGGCTCGCGCGCATCGGTGCCCGATATCGCCGCCGCCGCGGCCGGCGGCGTCATCGATGCGGCGGAAGAGCGCGCGCTGTGGGCGCGCTTCGGGCTTTGAAAAAGCCATGAATGCGGCTAGCATAGTTGTTTGACCGACCCATTCGGCCGGCCTTGCCGCGAGAACGCGGGAGGAGTTTCGAGATGCCGCAGATCATTTTCTTCGCTGTTGTCGGGGCCGCCGCTTACTTCGGCTACCGCGCTTTCGTGCGCGAGGCGGAACGTGTGACGGCCAAGATCCGGCGCACCGAGAAACAGGCGGCGAACGGCACGATGGGCACGCTGGTCAAGGATCCCAAGACCGGCGAATATCGTCTCGCCAAGGACTGAAGCCATCTCGCCAGCAGCCGACATTCTAGAGCCCGGCACAAAGGTCCGGACCTGGCTCGCTCCTGCCAAAATCAACCTGGCGCTGCATGTCACCGGACGGCGCGCCGACGGCTATCACCTCATCGACAGCCTTGCCGTCTTCACCCGTTTCGGCGACCGGCTCGACATCGAGCCGGCGGAGCAGGACGAGTTCTCGGTGTCCGGGCGCTATGCCGCCGGCCTGCCGCTCGACGACGGCAACCTGGTGGTGAAGGCGCGCGATGCCTTGCGCCGGGAGGCCGGCGCGCACCGCACGCCGCCGGTGGCCATCAGGCTGCAAAAGAACCTGCCGATCCCCCCGGGCGTCGGCGGCGGCCCCAGCGACGCGGCGGCCGCGCCCCACGGCTCGCTGGCCCGGATCGGCCTGGCGCTCGGCGCCGACCTGCCGATGTGCCTGAAGTCAAAACCGCTGGTCGCACGCGGCATCGGCGACGAGGTGTCGCCGCTCTCCGCGTTTCCGGCGCTTGGCCTGGTCCTGGTCAATCCAGGCGTCGCGGTCTCGACGCCGGACGTGTTCAGGGCGCTCTCCAGCCGCGACAACGAGGCGCTGCCGCCGCTGCCGAGGCGCCTGGACTTCCACGCCATCCGCAACTGGCTCGGGACGACCCGCAACGACCTCGAACCTGCCGCTCAAGCCATTCAGCCCGCCGTCGGCGAGGCGCTCAAGGCGCTCAAACGCGCCGACGCCGCCTTCGCGCGCATGTCGGGCTCCGGCGCCACCTGTTTCGGCCTGTTCGAGACCGGCAACGTCGCCAAGCGCGCCGCAATCGAGATCCGCGCGCGCCATCCCGACTGGTTCGTCGCCGCGACGCGCAGCATGGAGGTGAGCGATGGCGAAGCTTGACGAGAGCCGGCCCTTCATCCCGGTGCGCATCGCGGTGCTGACGGTATCCGACACGCGCGGCCTTGCAGACGACAAGTCCGGCCAGACGCTGGCCGACCGCATCACCGAGGCCGGCCATACGCTCGCCGCGCGCGATATCGTGACCGACGACCGCGAAAAGATACGCGACCGGGTTCTCGACTGGTCGAGGGACGACAAAATCGATGTGGTGATCACCACCGGCGGCACCGGCTTCACCGGCCGCGACGTGACGCCGGAGGCGCTGGAGCCGATCTTCGAGAAGCGCATGGACGGCTTTTCGGAAGTCTTCCACCGCATCTCCTACGACAAGATCGGCACCTCGACGATCCAGAGCCGGGCGACCGGCGGCGTCGTCAACGCCACCTTCGTCTTCGTGCTGCCGGGCTCGCCCGGCGCCTGCAAGGACGCCTGGGACGGCATGATCAAGGCGCAGCTCGACTACCGGCACATGCCGTGCAACTTCGTCGAGATCATGCCGCGGCTGGACGAACATCTCCTGCGCGGCGGCAAGCCCGGCGCCTAAAGCGCGTCGCGCTGAACCAGATTCATGCGACGCGCTTTAGGTCCTTGTTTTTATGCATGTCGTCTTCCCAAAACCGAGGTCACTTTTGGGCGACATGCATTAACTAACCAGACCGACCCCGTTCAGCGGATGACCGGCTCGCCGTGAAAACGGCGGCGCGACGGCTTGGAGACGCCGAAGCCGATCTCCATCATCAGCCGCGGCGTGCGCGACGGCACGGTGCCCATGTGGAAGCCGAACGGATCCTCGACGAAGCCGAACCCCGCCTCGCCGGTCAGCGTGACCGGGCTTTGCGGGCCATAGACGTCGAGCACCTCCCTCGCCGGGTGGCCCACAAGGAGCGTCAGTTGATGCCTGAGCGCGCGGCGCTTGTGGCTGCCGCGGACATAGACATGCGGGCCAGTGCCTTCATCGACCGGCACAAGGTAGAAGAAGAACTTAAGCATCCGCCAGTCGTCGAGGTCGAAGTGATACTTGCCGAGCGAGGCGAGGTTCTTGTCGGCATCGGAAGCCTTGCCGGTCGGGAAACTCCACCAGACGCGCGTTGTGATCAGCTTGGCCTGGTCGCCGAGATAGTGCCGGGCGACGTCGACAAGCAGCGGATCCCGCTGGATGGCGAGGGCCGCGGGGCAATCCAGGATGCGCTCGAAATAATGTCCGCTTAGCAGCGAGCGACCGAAACGCTTCTCGGCCTCGGCATGGTCGCCCGGCATGAATTCGAGGCGTCGGTCGAAATTGCCGAAACAAGGTGTGCGCCGCGCGAAAGCGTCTATTTCCCGATAGATCGCCGGGGGCAGCATCAGGCCCGGGAACAAGCCGTCGGCACGCAAGGCCCTGACCGCCGCCTCGCGGTCGATGCCGGTGAACATCGTCTCCGCCGTATCGTCCAGCGGCCGGGCGCGCTCGGCGCCAAGCCAGTGCATGCGACGTCCGGCCATGGTGCGCGCCAGCACGAACATCGGCAGCCAGGCCGGGTTTTCGCGCAGGTCCGTCAGATAGGTCGGGATGCGCACGGCCATGCGCCTGAACAGGCTGCCGTCGCGGGCGATCGCCTCCAGACTGGCCGCGCCTGAGTTTTCGGGGGTACCAATGTTCATCGGGTCCTCGTGGCTATGGCATCCGCCGAAGCGACAGCCGCCTGTCGCTTCGGTCTTACCCAATCCCGATTGTCCCGCGTCATGGATGCTAATCACCCTGCGGATTTTGTGCAATGCACAAT
>JAFKFE010001094.1 GCA_017308345.1 Alphaproteobacteria bacterium
AACAAGCCCTTGAAGAATTTGTCCGCGGCGATCTCGCGCTTGTTGGTGATGATCGTCGCGCCCAGCGCCAGCATTGCCGCCGGATAGTCGGCCGCCGGATCGTTGTTGGCTATCGAGCCGCCGATCGTGCCTTTGTGACGGACCGCCGGGTCGCCGATCAGCGATGCCATATGCGCAAGCGCCGGGCACGCCTTCTTCAGCTTCTCATCGGTGGAGACGTCGTAATGTGTCGTCGCCGCGCCGATGGTGACGGTCTTGCCGGACACCTTGATGCCTTGCAACTCCTTGAGCCGAGAGACATCGACAAGGTCCGAAGGCGCCGCGAGCCTGGTCTTCATGGCCGGTATCAGCGTCATGCCGCCGGAGAGCAGCTTGGCGTCGCCGTTCTTGAGGTGCCTGGCGGCGTCGGCGACGGAGGAAGCGCGATGATAGTTGACTGAGTACATGGGATCCTCCCCTTAAGTGGTTGGGCAGTAGTGAGTAGTCAGTAGTCAGTAGGCGCGCTGTCGGAGATGACACGGTTCCCTATTCGCTACTCACTACCCGCTGCTCACTCATTTCTTCGCGCGGATGGTTGCCCACACCGTCGCGGGCGATGCCGGCATGGCGATGTCGACGACGCCGAGCGCATCGGTGATGGCGTTGATCACCGCCGGCGGCGAACCGATGGCGCCCGCCTCGCCGCACCCCTTGATGCCGAGCGGATTGCCGGGACATGGCGTGTTCGAGGTCGAGACCTTGAAGGACGGCAGGTCGCCCGCGCGCGGCATCGTATAATCCATGTAGCTTGCCGTCAGAAGCTGGCCGTTGCCGTCATAGTGCGCGCCTTCCAGCAACGCCTGTCCGACGCCTTGCGCGATGCCGCCATGCACCTGCCCCTCGACGATCATCGGATTGATGATGTTGCCGAAGTCGTCCGCAGCGACGAACTGGACGATCTCGGTCGTTCCGGTTTCCGGATCGATCTCGACCTCGCAGATGTAGCAGCCGGCCGGGAAGGTGAAGTTGGACGGATCGTAGAAGGCCGTCTCCTTCAGGCCGGGCTCCATGCCTGCCGGCAGGTTGTGGGCGGTGTAGGAGGCAAGCGCCACCTGGAACCAGGGCAGGCTCTTGTCGGTGCCGGCGACCTTGACCTCGCCATTCTCGATGACGATGTCGCCCTCGTCCGCTTCGAGCAGATGCGCGGCGATCTTCTTGGCCTTGGCCTCGACCTTGTCGAGCGCCTTGACGATGGCCGACATGCCGACCGCGCCGGAACGCGAGCCGTAGGTGCCCATGCCCATCTGCACCTTGTCGGTGTCGCCATGCACGATCGACACCGAGTCGAGCGGCACGCCGAAGCGCTGGGTGACCAGTTGCGCGAAGGTGGTCTCATGGCCCTGGCCGTGACTGTGCGAGCCGGTCAGCACCTCGATCGTGCCGACGGCATTGACCCGCACCTCCGCCGATTCCCAAAGGCCGACGCCCGCGCCGAGCGAGCCGACCGCCGCCGACGGGGCGATGCCGCAGGCCTCGATGTAGCAGCTCATGCCGATGCCGCGCAGCTTGCCCTGCTTGGCTGCGTCCGCGCGGCGTTTGGTGAAGCCGGCGTAGTCGGCGGCCTTCATCGCCGCGTCGAGCGAGGCGTTATAGTCGCCGGCGTCATAGTTCATGATCACCGGCGTCTGGTGCGGGAAAGAGGTGATGAAGTTCTTGCGCCGCAATTCCGCCGGAGACACGCCGAGCTCGCGCGCGGCGGTTTCCATCGTCCGCTCCAGGAGATAGGTGGCTTCCGGCCGCCCTGCCCCGCGATAGGCGTCGACGGGCGCGGTGTTGGTGTAGACGGTCCGCACGTTGGCGTGGATCGCCGGGATGTTGTACTGGCCCGACAGGAGCGTGGCGTAGAGATAGGTCGGCACGCAGGACGAGAACAGCGACATATAGGCGCCGAGATTGGCGATCGTGTCGACCTTGAACCCGGTGATCCGGTTGTCCTTGTCGAAGGCCATCTCCACCGTCGAGACGTGATCGCGGCCATGCGCGTCAGCAAGGAAGCTCTCGGTGCGGTCGGCCACCCATTTGACCGGAACGCCGGTCTTCTTCGAGGCCCACAGGCAGACGATCTCTTCCGGGTAGATATAAATCTTGGAGCCGAAGCCGCCACCGACATCCGGCGCGATCACACGCAGCTTGTTCTCCGGCGCGACGTTGTAGAAGGCGCTCATCACCAGCCGCGCGACATGCGGGTTCTGCGACGTTGTCCAGCAGGTGTAGTGGTCCTCGGCCTTGTCGTAATGGCCGAGCGCGGCGCGCGGCTCCATGGCGTTGGGCACGAGGCGATTGTTGACGATCTTCATGCGCGTGACATGGGCCGCCGACTTGATCGCCGCGTCGGTCGCCTTGGCGTCGCCGATCTCCCAGTCGAAGATCAGATTGTTGTCGGACTCGGCGTGGATCTGCGGCGCGCCGGCTTGAATGGCCTTCGTTGCGTCGACCACGGCCTTCAATTCCTTATAGGTGATCTCGACCGCTTCAGCGGCGTCGCGCGCCTGGCCCTTGGTGTCGGCAATCACGATGACCACGGCGTCACCGACATAGCGCACCTTGTCGACCGCGAGCGGCGACCATGCGCCCATCTTCATCGGCGTGCCGTCCTTGGAATGGATCATCCAGCCGCAGATCAGATTGCCGATGCCGTCGGCCTTGAGCTCCTTGCCGGTCAGCACACCGACGACGCCGGGCATCGCTTGCGCCTTTTTCACATCGATCTTCTTGATCTGCGCATGCGCGTGCGGGCTGCGCACGAACACAGCGTGCTTCATGCCGGGAACCACCATGTCGTCGACATAGCGGCCGCCACCGGTGATGAACCTTTTGTCTTCCTTGCGCGCCACGCGGGCGCCGACGCCTTCGATACCCATTGCGGAAATTCCTCCCGAAAATAGTGAGTAGGAAAGTAGTGAGTAGTGATATGAGCCGCCCCTTCAGGCTGAACCACTCACTACTGACTACTCACTCGCCCTTTAGGCCGCTTGTTTCGCCCTGCCCTTGGACCCCTTCGCCATCGTTTGCGATGCCGCGAGGATCGCTTTCACGATGTTGTGGTAGCCCGTGCAGCGGCAGATGTTGCCTTCGAGCTCGGCGCGCACCGTCGCCTCGTCGAGGCCCTCGGGATGACGCGCGATCATGTCTGTCGCCGTCATGATCATGCCCGGCGTGCAGAAGCCACACTGCAGTCCGTGATGCTCCTTGAACGCGGCCTGCACCGGATGCAGTTCCGCGCCGTCGGCCAGCCCCTCGATTGTGACGATGGTCGAGCCCGAGGCCTGAACGGCCAGCATCGTGCAGGATTTCACCGCCCGGCCGTCGACATGCACGACGCAGGCGCCGCATTGCGAGGTATCGCAACCGACATGCGTCCCGGTGAGGCCCAGATGTTCGCGCAGGAAATGCACCAGCAGCGTTCGGTCCTCGGCGCTCCCGCTGACCCGTTTCCCGTTAACAGTCAACGACACATCCGACATGCAACCCCTCCCTGGGTATTAGCCTTGGTCATCACTTGCCGATGCCGTGCTTCGGCAGTGCGTTATTCGCGTACCGTACAACGGCCAAAACAGCGCTGCCAGCGCTCCGCTCCTTGTACTTTCGGTCATGGCCGGCATGCTGTCGGGCTCGGTGCCCGGCCCATTGCCAAATCAGGGATTGAGGGCAAAGATGCCCTCGACGCGAGGCGTGCCTGACACGCATGAGAAAAGACACGCACAAAAACAGCGTCGGAGGAATTGCGGAGAAGGCAGCTGGCCAGTTCGAGCACGCGCTATGCATCGGGCCTTTCGGCGCTCACCACGGATGAGCCCGACCCGAACGCCTTTGCCCGGGCCATCGCGGCCGAGGCGGCGATCGTCGACGCGGGCTTCGCGCTTCTGTTCTTCTCCCAAAGCCTGGTCGACGCGGCGGCCCTGGCCCAGGCGCTGAAGGTCTACGCCCCGTCGCTCGCCTATGCCGGCTGCTCGACCGCAGGCGAGATAACGCCGCAGGGGCTGGAGGAAGGGCATATCATTGCGCTGCTCTTGCCGTCGGCGTCGTTCTCGGCCGTCTCCATCATGGTCGAAAACCTCTCCTCGTCGGGCATGGACAGGATCACCGGCGAAGTCGCGGCGCTGCGGCGGCTGCTGCGCGGACGCGTCGGCCACGATCGCTCCAAGGGCATATTCGCGCTCTGCTTCATCGACGGGCTGTCCTATGCCGAGGAAGCGGTGACCTCTGCCATCCACTGGGGATT
>JAFKFE010001095.1 GCA_017308345.1 Alphaproteobacteria bacterium
GCGCAGGCGCCGTGGGTTTGGCCGGCGCGTCGCCGAAGTTTGGCGGCTGCGACAGGTCGGGCGTGCCGGGCGCCGCCGGCGCGCCGCCATCGGCCGGAGCCGCGCCGTTGTCCGCCGGCGGCGTGCCGAGCGGCGACAGCGACGGCATGTCGGGCAGCTTAAGGTCGATGGAGCTGGGCTCCACCGCGGTGCCCTTGTAGCGCATCACCATTTGCGGGAAGGCGATGGTGAGCGCGATCATGATCACCTGGATGCAGACGAACGGCACGGCTCCCCAATAGATCTGCCCCGTTGTGACCGGCGCGATCTGCTTGCCGGTGATCCGGTCGAGATAGGGCACGCGGGCCGCGACCGAGCGCAGGTAGAACAGCGCGAAGCCGAAGGGCGGATGCATGAAGCTGGTCTGCATGTTGACGCCGAGCAGCACGCCGAACCAAATCAGGTCGATGCCGAGCTTGTCGGCGGCTGGCGCGAGCAGCGGCACGATGATGAAGGCAAGCTCGAAGAAATCGAGGAAGAAGGCGAGCACGAAGACCAGGATGTTGACGCCGATCAGGAAGCCGGTCTCGCCGCCGGGCAGCGAGGTCAGCAGATGCTCGACCCAGATATGGCCGTTGACGCCGTAGAAGGTCAGCGAAAACACGCGCGCGCCGATCAGGATGAAGAGAACGAAGGCGGAGAGCCTGGTCGTCGAGGCCAGCGCCTGAGTGATGACGTCCATCGTCAGGCGGCCCTTCATCGCCGCCATGATGAGCGCGCCGACGGCGCCCATGGCGCCGCCCTCGGTCGGGGTGGCGATGCCGAGGAAGATCGTGCCCAGCACCAGGAAGATCAGCGCCAGCGGTGGGATCAGCACGATCACCACTTGCTGTGCCAGCCTCGACATGGCGTTGAGCTTCAGCCGCTGGTCGGCGATGGCGACGACATAGATGACGATGACGCCGACGGCCAGGCCGAGGATGTCGGCATTGTCGCCTTGCGTCGGCGCTAGATAGCGATAGGCGCCGTAGGAGATCGCGCCCGTGATCAGCAGCGCCACGATCAGCGACAGAACGCCTTGGCCGAGCGTGCGGGCTTCGGGCGGCAGCGCCGGCATCGAGTTCGGCCGGACGATCGACATGATCAGGATGTAGAGCATGTAGATGCTGGTGAGGACGAGGCCGGGGATCAGGGCGCCCGCATACATGTCGCCGACCGAGCGTCCGAGCTGGTCGGCAAGCACGATCAGCACCAGCGAGGGCGGGATGATCTGGGCAAGCGTGCCGGAGGCGGCAATGACGCCCGAGGCAACCCTGCGGTCGTAGCCGTAGCGCAGCATGATCGGCAGCGAGATCAGCCCCATGGCGATCACGGAAGCCGCCACCACGCCGGTCGTGGCGGCAAGCAGCGCGCCGACGAAGACCACCGCATAGGCGAGACCGCCGCGGATCGGCCCGAACAACTGGCCGATCGTGTCGAGCAGGTCCTCGGCCATGCCGGATCGTTCGAGCACGATGCCCATGAAGGTGAAGAAGGGTATCGCCAGCAGCGTTTCGTTGGACATCACCCTGGTGCCGTAGAAATTGTCGGGCAGTGCGTGCAGCAGCGGCCAGGCGAGGTTGATCGACCCGCCCGAATAGGGTGAGACCAGCACGCCGATGCAGAAGAACAGCAAGCCGTTCGCGGCGAGCGAAAAGGCGACGGGGTAACCGATCAAAAGGAAGATGACCAGCGAGGCGAACATGATCGGCGCCATGTTCTGCGCGATGAACTCGATCATGAGCGGGCCTCGCCCGCGATCGCCTTGGCTTCCTCGGCCAGCGCCTCCGCCTCGAGCCTGGCCTGGTCATGCGCCGACACGAAGGGATTGGGATCCTCCATGTCGCCGCTCATGATGGCGATCTTCTTGATGATCTCGGAAACCCCTTGCAGCGCGAGCAGGAAGAAGCCGGCCAAAAGGATGGCCTTGGCCGGCCACACGATCAGGCCACCGGCATTGGTCGACATCTCGCCGCTGCGGAAGGAAAGCGACACATAGGGCACGAAATAGATCACCATCAGGGTCACGAAGGGCATCAGGAAGAAGAGGTGGCCGATGAGGTCGATCCAGTGCTGCACGCGCCGCGGGAGCATGCCGTAGACGATGTCGATGCGGATATGGTCGTTCTGCTTCAGCGTGTAGGCGGCGGCCAGCATGAAGGCGGCGCCGAACAGGTACCACTGCAACTCGAGCCAGGCATTCGAGGAGGTGTCGAACACCTTGCGGATGACGGCATTGGCCGCGCTCACCAGGATCGCGAGCAGGATCAGCCACGAGACCCAGCGGCCGATGAATTCATTGATGCGGTCGATCGTCCTGGATAGAGCGAGCAGCCCTGCCATGCATAGTCCTCCCTGGTCATGCCGCGCGCCCGATTCCCCCATCCGGTGTCGCGCCGCTTGGCCCAACGGTATGCAGTGCGTGGTCCTGCAGGTCAACATGACAAAGCCGGGGCAAACGGCTCGCCGAGCCAGGCAATGGCGGAATGCCGCCGCCCGACGATAGGTCATGCAACCAAAGTCTGGGGTTCAGGCGATCTTGGCCTGGTCGCGCCCGGCGCCGATCAGCACCAGCATGGCGACGAGGAAGAAATAGATCCAGGCGTCGCGCCATTCGAGCGGGAAGTAGCCGGCCCAGAGCGATTCCGCCATGCCGAAGGCCGCGGCGCCAAGCGCGGCCTTGAGCGGCGAGAGATAGCCCCCGACTGCCGTCACGAACAGGATCTTGAGGCCGTAGACCAGCCCGGTGCCGAAGCTGACATTGCCGTAGTAAAGACCGGCAAGCACGCCCGCCACGGCCGCGCAGAAGCCGGCCGACAGCACGGCGCCGCGGAACACCGCTCGAACGTCGATGCCGCACATCGCCGCTGCTTTCGGATCGTCCGAGACGGCGCGCCAGGCGCGACCGAAATGCGAATGCGAAAACAGCCAGGCCGCCAGCGCCACCACTGCGATGACACAAGCGCAGTCGAGCAGCTGGATGACGGTGAGCGTGACCTTGAAGCCGTCGCCTTCGGCGAAAATGACGGGATTGGCGAGCATCGGCGGCAGCCACAGATCATGCGTGTCGGCGGCGATGCGGCTGGCTTCGGAGAGAAAGATCAAGATCCCGAGCGTCGTCACCACGATGGCATTGGGCGAGCGGTCGGCCAGCCTCTCGAACACGCTGCGCGACAGGATATGGCTGATCAGCGCGGCGTAGAGCATGGCCGCGGCCACGCCGAGCGCCACCGAAGCGGCGAGCGTTAGCCACAGCGCCTGGTAGCCGAAGGCGGCGGTCAGTATCATCGTCTGGCCGCAAAAGGCGAACAGCGCGCCGTAAGCCAGGTTGGTGCGATGCAGGATGCCGTTGGTCAGCACGTAGCCGAAGGCCAGCAGCGCATAGAGCGCGCCCGAATGCAGCCCGTTCAGCACCTGCTGGAAGAAATAGAGCATGCGGCATCCTTGGGATTACGCGGACCCTGCTCAGGACCGTTACATTCATAATCTAACTTGTCAAATACGTTTTATCGGTTAGATTTCGTTCATGGCAGTCTCTTGGACCCCACACCGCTTCACAGGCGGCCTCCTTGCGCTCGACACGGCGAACACCGTGGTCCTGCGCAACGACCCGGAAAAGACCTTCGACCGTTTCGACAATGCGGTGGAGATCGCCCGCTTCGCCGAGGCTGCCAGCGGTTTTCGCGCCGCCGAGCTCGGCGGCCGGCGACTGCAGGCGCCGGAGCCGGGCGACATCAAGCCGGCGGTCATCGCCATCCGCGAGACGACCGATCGTCTTTTCCGCCATGCGGTGTCGAAGGGCTCGATCGCCACCAAGCTTCTGCCGGATTTCCTGACGGCGTGCGCGCAAGGGCTGTCGGACAGCGCCGCCGAAATCGGCGCGTCCGGTCAGCCCTTCGGCGATCCGGCAACGCCGATGGCCTTCGAGGCGGCGCTCGCCGTGTCGGCGCTCTCGCTTCTGCGCGACGACACCGTCGCGAGGCTCAGGGTCTGCCCGAATTGCAGCTGGCTGTTCCTCGACCGCAGCCGCAACTCCAGTCGTCTCTGGTGCGACATGGCTGTCTGCGGCAACCGCCAGAAGGCCAATCGTTACTACCGCCGCCGCACGGCGGCCAGGGAGACAAGCAATGCCTGAGAGGTTCTCTCGTTCAATCGTTCTTTGCGTCGCCCTCATTGGCGCGGTCGCGCTCGGCGCCTGCCTCGACACCGGCAAGGAGCAGCTGTTTGCCATC
>JAFKFE010001096.1 GCA_017308345.1 Alphaproteobacteria bacterium
GGTCAAGCTGAGCGCGGCCAGGAACGGCAATTCCAGAACGTTCATGCCGGAAAGCGCCGCCAGCACGCAGAGCGCGAACATCGATCCCACCGACAGATCGATGCCGCCGGACATGATGACGATGGTCAGCGCAAGGGCGGCCAGACCGAATTCGGCCAGTTGCCGCGCGATGTCCGCGATGTAGGCCGTGTTGAGGAGACCGGGGATCAGGACCGTCATGATGGCGGTCGTCACCACGAGGGCGACGACCGGGATGGCGCTGTCGATCCAGCTCTTGGACAGGATTTCTCCGACCAGGCGACCGGAGAAATACCTGTAGCGCAACTTCGTCAGCGCATTGCCGTCTTTCATGAACCCGCTCGCCTATTTCAGATCGTCGAGCGTCCAGCAGTTGCGCTGATTGACAGTGGCCTTGGTGATGAGGGTGAGAGGATTGAAGTACATGGTCTTCACCTCTCCCGCCGGGCTGTCGGACATCAGGAGCCGGGCGATCTCCTGGTTGAGCAGGTCGCCTTGGAGCGGCACGTTGTAGCTGATGTAGAGGTTGAACAATCCGTTCGAGACGTTGTCGCAGCCGACCTTGTTGCCGCCGCCGCTGGTCACCAGGAACACCTGGTCGCTTTTGCCGGCTTCCTTGATCGCAGACGCCGTTCCAGTGTCCTGGTTGTCCCAGATGCCGATCGCGCCACACAGATCGGGGTTCTGCTGAAGCACCGTAGACATGATCGAGCGCGCTTTTTCAGGATTGTATTCGGTCGCCTGCTGCGACACGACCTGGATGTCCGGATGCTGGTCCAGCACCTTGTAGATCCCGTCGAGTTGGAAGACGTCGGAAGCGGCGGTGGGAACTCCGGTGTCGATGGCCACCTTCGTCGAGATGCGTTTGCCCTTGTCGCATTTGTCGACCATCGCCTCGACGGCCTTCTGGCCGATCTCGGTCCAGTCGGCGCCGACATAGGAGTCCGTCGTCGTGTCGGACTCCAGGTTGATCTGCACGATCTTGCGGCCGCTTGCGCCTGCTTCAGAAGGCGGGCGTAAGACTGGATATCCGGATTGTGGATCACCATCAGGTCAGGCTTTTCGGTGATGAGCGACTGGATCGCCTTGGTGCCGGCGTCGGTGCTCCACGCCGGGTCGCGGATATCGAACTTGTAGCCGAGCCGATCGGCCTGCTTGCGCATCTGGGCCGCCCAGCCTTCCGTCAGATCGAAGCCCATCGACAGAGGCACGAACACGACCTTCTTGTCCTTGAGCGACGTATGGAACGTCGTGCTGCGCGGATTTTCCAAACCCTTGTTTTGTGCGCTTGCAAGGCTCAAGGTGGCTGCCAGCAACGCGGATGCCAATATCAGTCTTCTGAAATGTTCTCTCACGCTTTCCTCCCAAGTTGAACGTGTCTGGACTGCTCAGAGATCTCCCTGCTGCGAGGTTTGTTCATCGCGGGGATTGACAAGGGAATCGACGACGATCGCCAGAAGGAGCACCAAGCCCTTGACGAGGTTCTGGACCGTATAGTCGATGTTCATAATGGTCATGCCGTTGAGCAGGATGCCCACGAAGACGGTTCCTAGGACCACGTTGCGCATGCTGCCGTGGCCGCCATTGAGGCCGATACCGCCCAGGACGACGACCAGCAGAATGTCGTAGATCATTGTCGAATTGAAAAGGCGCGCGTTGATCGCCGCAGCCGACGAGGCCAGGATCAATCCGGCGATGTAGGCAATGAACGCGCTGATCGCATATTGCGCGACGGTCATCGGCCGGAAAGGCACTCCGGTCACGCGGGCGGCGCTGGGATTGTTACCCATGGCATAGATTGTCCAGCCGAAGCGGGTGTGCCGCAGGATGAACTGGAACAGCGCGCAGAGCAGCGCGAAAGCAATGATGGTTACAGGGACGCCGAAGATGCTGCCGTGGCCGATGACGCCGAACCACGCGGCGTTTGGCGGCACGTTCTGCATCTCCAGGGTGAAGAAGAAAGTCCTGCCGGTGCCGTAGATGACCGACCCCGCCGCAAGCGTGGCGAAAATAGGCGGCACGTCGCCGAAGGCGATCAGCGCACCGATCGAGGTGCCAGCGACCAAAGCGAAGGCGCCACCGATCAACAAGGCGAGCTCGAGTGGATAGCCGGCCTGTGCAATAACGAAGGCCCAGGCAACCGACACCACCATGACGGCAATCATGGAAACGTCGATTCCGCGCGCGATCACTACCAGCGCCATGCCGAGAGCCAGGATGCCGAGGATGGAAACGCTGCGCACCAGAACAAGCAAGTTGCCGGGGCTAAGAAAGCCGGGAAGCAGGACCGAGAAAACGGCGAAAGCCAGGATCGCCAACACCAAAACTATGCCTTCCTGGCTGCGCAGCATATGCGCATAGAACGGCGGGCGAACCTCTTCCGGCACCGACGTTGTCTGCTCCATCGCCTCAGCCCTTGCCGCCGCGCATCGTTTCAAGCAGTTCCCTAGCCCGGTCGACGCGGACATCATGGTTCGCCGCCAAGGCGTTGGCGACTTTCTCGATCTCATCTCCCGCCGCACCGGCGACGATCGCAATGTTGCGTGCGTGCAGCGCCATATGCCCTTTCTGGATGCCTTCCGTGGCCAGAGCGCGCAGTGCGGCCATGTTTTGCGCGAGACCGACGGCGACGGCCACCTCGGCAAGTTCCTGCGCGCTCTGGACGCCGAGGATCTTCAGCGCCGCGCGGGCGGCCGGATGCGTCTTCGTGGCGCCGCCGACCAGCCCCAGCGCCATCGGCATCTCCAACGTGCCGACGAGGCGGCCCTTACCGTCGGTCTCCCAGTTGGACAGCGCCGTGTACCGTCCGGATCGGGAGGCCCAGACATGCGCTCCCGCCTCGATAGCCCGCCAGTCGTTGCCGGTCGCCACCACGATCGGGTCGATGCCGTTCATGATGCCCTTGTTGTGGGTCGCTGCCCGATAAGGGTCCACGATGGCGAAGGCTGAGGCCTCGACGATGCCGCGGACGATGCGTTGGCCGTCATAGCCTTCCGTTGCCAGCGCTTCGGGAGGGATCGCCACCGTAGCGCGCGCGAGGCGCAGGTCCGCATAGTTGGACAGGATACGCAGCCGCACGCTGCCGCCGGTGATCCTCTCGATGATGGGGGCGACGGTTTCGGCCATGGTGTTGACGGTATTGGCACCCATCGCGTCGCGTACGTCCACGATCAGGTGGACGGCAAGCATGGGACCGACCGGGCTCTGATCGAAGACATGGACCTCGATACTGCGGCAGCCGCCGCCCAGCGAGATCAGTATCTTGTCCTGGGCATTGGCGGCCGCGACGATCGTTTCCTGTTCCTTCAACAGACGCGCACGCGCACCATGCGGATCGCCGATGTCGAGCACCTGTACCTGTGCCCTCATGATCGGCTCGCTACTCGAGGCCTGGAAGCCGCCGTGAGGGCGGGCGATGCGCGCCATGTAGGATGCTGCCGCGACGACCGAAGGTTCCTCGACCGCCATGGGAACAAGGTAGTCGCGTCCGTTGATGGTGAAGTTGGTCGCGATGCCGAGCGGCAGTTCGAACGTGCCGATGACGTTCTCGATCATGCCGTTGGCAAGTGTGATAGGCAGCCCCCCGCCTCCGAAAACATGCCTGTCGTCGTTGCCGAGCGAAGTCGCCTGCGCCACACGGTCCAGCCTCTCGGCGGGGGAAAGATTGCGCAAGCCTTCCAGGCGCGAATTGACCGCCGGACGCGCGGCGCCCTGTTGCAAGCCGGTCAAAGGATCTCCTCCCAAATTTTCCTCTTGAAGTGAGGATGGCTGGCTCGATACCCTGGTGCAAAGGTACAATTTTCGAAAATTGTCTGAAACTGTACCAAGGAGATTGGATGGCGATCGGTGATGGACAGGGCGGCCGGCCTGCGACCTTGGTCGAGGGTGTTGTCCGCAAACTGCAGGCGGAGATCGCCAGCGGAGCGCTGGCTTCCGGCACTCGCCTCCTGTCGATCCGCAAGGCGGCGGGCGAATTCGGCGTCTCCAAGAACACCATTGTCGAGGCATATGATCGGCTGGTGGCCACAGGCGGCGTCGTAGCGAAGCGGGGTTCGGGTTTTGTCGTGGCGTCTGGCGGAGAGGCGGCCGGTTCCTCGCGGCCGAGACATGTTGCCGAGGCCGTCGATGCCGCCTCGCTTCTCGCGGCGCAGTTGGAACAAAGCTTTCAGATACGCGTCGGAGATGGGCGGCCGCCGCCGTCATGGACCGAGCAGTCCGAGATTAGGCGCCATCTCGGCGCGTATGGCAGCACCGCCGACGTTGATGCCTATGGCTCCGCGCTCGGATTCCTTCCGCTCAGGCAGCAACTTGTACGCCAGCTCGCAACCCAGCATATCCGGGCCGACGAAGACAACATCCTCTTGACCTTTGGGGCGAACCACGCACTCGACCTTGTGATCCGCGCCATGCTGTCGCCAGGCGATACCGTGCTGGTTGATGAACCAGGTTACTATCCGCTGTTTGCCAAGCTGACGCTTGCTCAGGTTAGGATGGTAGGTGTCATCCGCACGGCCGAGGGTCCCAGTGTCGAGGATCTAGTGGCGAAGATCGCATCGGAACGACCGAAGCTGTTCTTCACGCAGTCGATAGGTCACAATCCGACGGGCAGTTCGACAACGCCCGCGGTCGCGCATGCCATTTTGACCGCGGCCGACAGGGCTGGCCTGATCGTGATCGAAGATGATCCGTTTGTCGATCTGCCGATTTCGTCAAGCAATCGGTTAGCGACGCTCGACCAACTCAACAATGTCATTTCGATCGGCACTTTTTCTAAGACGCTGTCGGCAAGCCTGAGGTCCGGCTTCATCGCGGCACGCTCCGACCGGATTGCCGCCCTGGCGGAGTTGAAGATGCTGACTACAGTCAACAGCTCCGGCCATGTTGAGCGGTTGCTGCATCGCTTGCTCGTCGACGGACATTACAATCGACATCTCAAACGGTTGGGACAGCGCATCGGAACCGCGTCCGACCGTGTCCGCTCCAGGTTGCTTCAGGCCGGATATTCTATCTTCAGCGATGCCGTGGAAGGATATTATCTCTATCTTCTACTTCCCGACGGCATGGACGATATCGAGCTCGCACGGGAAGGTGCCAAGGAGAGCATCTTCATCGCCCCCGGTAGCGTGTTTTGCGTCGACAAGAAGAGCCCACTGGCAAGAGGTATACGGATCAACGTGTCACGGTC
>JAFKFE010001097.1 GCA_017308345.1 Alphaproteobacteria bacterium
GCACCGGCAAATTCATCTGCATCGGCCTCAACTATTCCGACCACGCCGCCGAGACCGGCGCCACCGTGCCGTCGGAGCCGATCATCTTCATGAAGGCAAGCTCCGCGATCGTCGGGCCGGATGACGATGTGCTGATCCCGCGCGGCTCGGAAAAGACCGATTGGGAAGTAGAGCTCGCCGTCGTCATCGGCAAGACCGCGAAATATGTATCGGAGGACGAGGCGCTGGATTATGTCGCCGGCTACGCCGTCGCGCATGACGTGTCGGAGCGCGCCTTCCAGGCCGAGCGCCAGGGCCAGTGGACCAAGGGCAAGTCCTGCGACACTTTCGGCCCGACCGGCCCCTGGCTGGTCACCAAGGACGAGGTCGCCGACCCGCAGAACCTCAAGATGTGGCTGACCGTCAACGGCAAGACCATGCAGAACGGCTCGACCAGGACCATGGTCTATGGCGTGAAGTATCTGTTCTCCTATCTCAGCCAGTTCATGTCGTTGCATCCCGGCGACATCATCTCCACCGGCACCCCGCCCGGCGTTGGCCTCGGCATGAAGCCGCCGGTTTTCCTGAAGGCCGGCGACGTCGTCGAGCTCGGCATCGAAGGCCTCGGCCAGCAGAAGCAGACCTTCAAGGCGGACGTCTGAGCGCACGACTTTCCGTTCTCCCCCTGTGGGAGAAGGTGGATCGGCGCGTAGCGCCGAGACGGATGAGGGGTGCTCCAGCGGAGTGCGACCTCGAAAATTGAAGGGTTCCAGGCGCTTAATTCTACTGCCACGAGATCCTTCCAACACCCTCATCCGTCGCCTTCGGCGACACCTTCTCCCACAGGGGGAGAAGGGAAAGCCAACCTACTTCAACACCTTGCCATCCGCGCCGAACCGATATGTCTTCGCCGCGTCCGGCGTCGCATAGAGCGTCGCGCCCGGCTCGGCATTGTAGACGCCGAAAATGCGCACCGTGATCAGTCCGGCCTTCTCGCAGTCGAGATAGAGGTTGGTGTCGGCGCCGAGATGCTCGGCATGCACCACCGTGCCCTTCCATGCGCCGGACTTCGCGTCGACGGTCAGATGTTCCGGCCGCACGCCGATGGTCCTCGCCGTCTCGCCCAGCCTAGCGCCATCGATGAAATTCATCTTCGGCGAGCCGATGAAGCCGGCGACGAATTCGTTGGCCGGCGAATTATAGAGCTCCATCGGGCTGCCGATCTGCTCGATGCGGCCGGCATTGAGCACCACGATCTTGTCTGCCAGCGTCATCGCCTCGACCTGGTCGTGGGTGACATAGATCATCGTCGCCTTGAGACGGCGGTGCAGTTGCGCGATCTCCAGCCTGGTATTGACGCGCAGCGCCGCGTCGAGGTTCGACAGCGGTTCGTCGAAGAGGAAGAGCTTCGGCTCGCGCACCACGGCGCGGCCGATGGCGACGCGCTGGCGCTGGCCGCCTGAAAGTTCCGCCGGCCGGCGTTCGAGATAGGGATCCAGCGACAGCATCGCGGAGGCGATCTTGATGCGCCGCTCGATCTCGGCCGCCGGCGTGCCGGCCTGCTTGAGGCCCAGCGCCATGTTGTTCTTCACCGTCAGGTGCGGATAGAGCGCGTAGGTCTGGAACACCATGGCGATGCCGCGTTTCGCCGGCGGCGTGACCGAGACATCGGCGCCGTCGATCAGCACGCGGCCGGAGGTCGAATCCTCAAGGCCGGCGATCACGCGCAGCAACGTCGACTTTCCGCAGCCCGACGGGCCGACGAAGACGACGAATTCACCGTCATTGACCTGAAGGTCGATGCCCTTCAGCACCTCGACCGGCCCGAAGGCCTTCTTCACATTCTCGATCTTCAGCGAGCCCACGGCTTCGTTCCTGTTCTAGAGTTTGACGGCGTTGCCGCTGCGCACGCTCTCGTCGGCGGCAAGGCAGACGGTGAGCGATTTCACGGCATCGTCCATGTGGCGGGTGAGGTCGATATTGTCGCGGATGGCCTTGAGCAGGAAGGCCTGTTCGAGGTCGCAGAGTTCCTGATGGCCCGGCTCGCCCTCCATCGACAGCAACTGGTCTTGCCTGGCGAACTTGCCGTCAGGCCCGGTCGCTGCGCTGTGCAGCCGGATGGTCGAGGTCTTGGTGTGGGTGTCGATGTCGTCGGACTTGACGCCCTCCTTCATCACGATCGAGACGCAGCCCTTGGGCGACATCACGTCCTTCACGAAGAAGGCCGTCTCCGAGATCATCGGCCCCCAGCCTGCCTCGTACCAGCCGACCGAGCCGTCCTCGAACAGCACCTGCAGGTGGCCGTAATTGTACATGGAGGGCGCCACCTCGTCGCTCAGCCGCACCCCCATGCCGCGCACTTCCACGGGTCGCGCGTCGGTGATCTGCAGCATCACGTCGAGATAATGCACGCCGCAGTCGACGATCGGCGATGTGGTCCGCATCAGCTGCTTGTGCGTCTCCCAGGTGTGACCGGAGGATTGCTGGTTGAGGTTCATGCGGAAGACGTAGGGACCGCCGAGCTTGCGCGCCTCGGCGATCAGCCGGATCCAGGACGGGTGGTGGCGCAGGATGTAGCCGATCACCAGCTTCCTGCCATTGGCCTTGGCGGCATCGACGACGCGCTGCGCGTCGGCAACGGTCGTCGCCAACGGCTTCTCGACGAAGACATGGCAGCCTGCCTCGAAGGCCCGCACCGCATAGTCGGCATGGCTGTCGGAATAGGTGGCGATCGCGGCGACGTCGGGCTTCTCTTCGCGCAAAGCGTCCTCGAACGAGCGCCTGATGCCGTAGCCGCCGAGCCCCTCCGGCAGCGGCACATCGGAGCGGTTGACCAGCGCGGCGATCTCGAAGCCCGGATTGGTGTGATAGGCCAGCGCATGGCTGCGGCCCATATTGCCGAGCCCGGCGACGACGACTCGTAGAGGTCTTTCCGCGCTCACTTCACCGCTCCCGACGTGATGCCGCGGATCAGCTGCCGCGAGAAGATGACATAGAGGATGAGCACCGGCAGGATCGCCAGCGACAGCGCCGCCAGGATCGCGTTCCAGTTGGTGACGAACTGGCCGAGGAAGAGCTGCGCGCCTAGCGTCACGGTCTTGGTCTCCTCAGACGGCGCCAGGATCAGCGGGAACCACAGATCGTTCCAGATCGGGATCATGGTGAAGACGGCGACCGTCGCCATTGCCGGGCGCACCAGCGGCAGCACCAGGCGGAAGAAGATCGTGTACTCCGAGAGCCCGTCGATGCGGCCTGCGTTCTTCAGGTCGTTGGACACCTGCTTCATGAATTCCGACAGGATGAAGATCGCCAGCGGCAGGCCCTGCGCGGTGTAGACCAGGATCAGCGCCGTCAGCGTGTTGACGAGCCCGCTCGCCACCATCAACTGCAGGATGGCGACGGTGCCGAGGCGGATCGGGATCATGATGCCGAGCGCCAGGTAGAGCCCCATCAGCGTGTTGCCGCGGAAGCGGTATTCCGACAGCGCGAAGGCCGCCATCGCGCCGAACAAAAGCACGAAGAACAGCGAGGCGACGGTGACGACGAGGCTGTTCTGGAAATAGTGGAAGAAATCGCCTTGGCCGAACACGGTGGTGTAGCCGATGAGGTCGAAAGTCTTCGTCGTCGGCGGCGTCAGCGGCGCGCCGAAGATGCCGGCGCGGGACTTGAACGAATTCATCACCACCAGGATCACCGGGAACAGCGCTATCACCGTGTAGGTGATGAGGATCGCATGCGCGCCGATCGTGCGGGGAAGCGAACGTGTGGCTGTGCTCATGGCGCGCCTCAGAACTGGTAGCGACGCAGGCGCGTCTGCACGAGGAACAGGTAGACGCAGACACCGGCCAGGATGATCAGGAACATGATCGTGGCGATGGCGGCGCCCATATTGGGGTCGCCGACCTGCAGCTGGAAGCCGAAGAAGGCGCGGTAGAGGAAGGTACCGAGGATGTCGGTCGAATAGTTCGGCCCGGCGAGCGCGCCTTGCGCGGTGTAGATCAGGTCGAAGGCGTTGAAATTGCCGACGAAGGTCAGGATCGAGATGATGCCGATCGAGGGCAGGATCAGCGGCAGCTTGATCTTCCAGAACTGCGCCATGCCGGTGACGCCGTCGCACTCGGCCGCCTCGATCACCTCATCCGGGATCGACAGCAGCGTCGCGTAGATCAGCATCATCGGGATGCCGATGTTCTGCCAGACCGAGACCAGCGAGACGGTGATGAGGGCGCTGCCGGGCTTGCCGAGCCACGGCCCGAAGAAGGGCTTC
>JAFKFE010001098.1 GCA_017308345.1 Alphaproteobacteria bacterium
GATGTTCGACGGCGCCCCCGAAGGCTGGGACACGGCGCGCTACCGCATCCTGCCCGCGCCGGCGGGCCGGCTGCTCGCGCACGGCGATGTCGTCGATCTCGGCGACCGCGCCTTCGAGGTCATCCATACGCCTGGACATTCGCCAGGCGGCATAGCGCTTTACGAGAAGAAGACCCGGATCCTGCTGTCAGGCGATATCGTCTATGACGGACCGCTGATCGACGACGTCTATCACTCCGATATCGATGAGTATGTCGGGACGCTGCTAGCCATGCGCGACCTGGACGTATCGGTCGTGCATGGCGGCCATTTTCCGAGCTTCGGCAAGGTGCGCTACCGGCAACTCATCGACGAGTATGTCGAGGGCAAGCGCAAGGCCGGCTGCCACCTGCGGCCGTGAAGAACACCGACGGCCCAGGTTACGGCTCGGAACGTCTGAAGGAAGAGCCGGCGGTTTTCGGCGCAACCGCCCTATCGCCTTGTGCCTGCCCGGTCTTTCGATAGCGTGATCGTGTATTTCGGCGGCGGAGTTCCGTTGCGGTTTTTCTTCCAGGGTCTCAACCTGTCCTTCAGCCGCACCACCGTCTTCTTGTAGACAGGCGCCGGCAGCCCGGCGAGATCGTAGTAATCCTCGAGGATAGTGGTGCCGAGAAGCGCCTTCTCTTGCGGGTAGAAGGAAAAGTGGACCGCAATCAGATCGCCGAAGACCTTGCCCGGCCGTCCCAGCTTCACAGGCAGGATAGCGGAAAGCCACTCCTCCTCGTCGTCTCCTGGCGGGTGAAAAAGGTCCCCCAGTTCAACGATTTCCGATCCGAAAAACCCGATCGCGTTGATCGAAAACCGCGATGCGCTGACCTCTCGGTCAGGCACCCGGAAGTCACCCAGACGACCGGTGCGCACTGCCTCGATGAACACCGGATGCATCGCCAGCGGGAAAGTCGGATGGGCCCATGAGAACGGACACATCGCCTGACAGGTCAACGGTCCCTCGACCTGAACGGCTGAGAGATATTTTATGAAAGTGTTGCATATGGCGTTGTTGATGATGAGCGGCGCGTACCAGAGCGCGGAGCCCCGCTCCGGCAACACCCGCTCCATATATTTTTCGAAAAACCCGTCCTCGAGAAAGACGATGTCATCGTCCAGCCTCAGGTAGAAGGCCTCCGGATCGTCGCAGAAACGAAAGAAGCGCCCGATGACGTCGAAACTTCCATTGGCCCCAGGCAGCGTCTTGATCCTGATCCGCGGGTCGCTGCTCGCCAACTGCCGAAGATAGGCACGATCCTGTTCGTTACGGCAATTGTCCCAGAGATGCCATTCATGGACCCGCGAACTCTTCAGGACATGATGGCTAAGCACGCGAAGATACTTCTCGCGTCCGGCCGGAGTAACAACGATCAGTTTCATGGATAGCCAACCTGATATGGGGTATGTGCAATGTCGAACCAGCTACCAGTCGATAGCCGGGCGCCGATCTTGCGGCAAGCGTTCCAAACGTTCAAACGAACGACTATTGTTAGTAGAGTCGCAGAACAAACTATCGACGCATGAACCTCATCAGCAAATCTCCAGTGCAGCCCGATCATCGCAATCTCGTGATCGTCAGGGCCGGCGACCGGTCGCTGCACCGTGGCTGGGGCGCGGACGAGCATGAATGCAATTTCGACCTGATCGTCAGTTACTTCGGCTCCGATCCATCAGCCTTCGGCCTTCCTTACGAAAGACGCGTGGATCACAAAGGCGGCAAGTGGGACGGTCTTTTTGCACTTTTTCGCCAGCAGCCCGACCTGCTCCAGCGCTATCAGTATTTCTGGCTTCCCGACGATGATCTGGAGGCGGATCGAAAGACTATCGAGGCCATATTCGCGACTATGCGCCGGCTCGATCTCGATGTCGGCCAGCCCTCGCTGACACTCGACAGCTACTTCTCGCATTTGCCGTTCATGCGCAGCGACAGTTTCGAGCTGCGCTTCGTGGACAAGATCGAAATCATGGCTCCCTGTATCCGAGCCGATGTGCTGGCCAAGGTGCTGCCGCTCTTCGAGCACTCGATGAGCGGCTTCGGCCTCGATTCGCTGTGGACGCGCCTTGCCGCGGACAACCGGCGCAAGTCCGCCGTGTTCGACAGCCTGTCGATCCGTCATACACGCCCCGTCGGGACAGCGCTCGCCCAGGTCATGCAGCAAAATGGTCTTACACGCGAAGCCGAATACCTGCAGTTGAAGGCCAGGTACGGCTTCGACGAGTTCTATCCGATCTCGTATGAGGCTCTGGACAGAAAGGGCCGTCTTTGGCGATCGAAGACCGCCATCGGTCTGCGCATGGTGCTGGATTATGCCTGGCGGCTGAAGGCATTCAGACAGGTACACCGATTGAAGAAGACGCTGTGGCGGCACGTCCGCCGGCAGCACTTCAAGGCGACCGAACTCTCGACCGTCGCGCTCGAATTGCCTTCGGTTCAGGCCGCCGACCACGTGAAGGCATGTTGAACGGCGCCGATCTTCTCATCGTCGGCGCTGGATTCTATGGCGCAACGCTTGCCGAGCGCGTTGCGGCAAAGCTGCGGCGTCGCGTGCTGGTGATCGACCGGCGCCCCCACATCGGCGGCAACGCCTACACCGAGATCGACCCGGCAACCGGCGCCGAAGTCCATCGCTACGGACCTCACCTCTTCCACACGTCGAACAAGGAGGTCTGGGATTATCTGCACGCCTTCACGCGGTTCACCTCCTATCGGCATCGCGCGTTTTCATCATATCGCGATCAGGTCTATTCCTTGCCGATCAACCTCGCGACAATCTGCCAGTTCTTCGGCAGGCGGCTCAGCCCGGACCAGGCGCGCGCGATGATTGCCGAGCAAGCCTCTGAACTTGGCAACCGGCCGCCGGCCAATCTGGAGGAAAAAGCCATCTCCCTTGTCGGGCGCCCGCTCTACGAGGCTTTCATCAAGGGCTATACCGCCAAGCAGTGGCAGACCGACCCGCGCGAGCTTCCGCCACAGATCATTACGCGCTTGCCTGTTCGCTACACATTCGAGGACGGCTATTTCAACGACCGCTTCCAGGGACAGCCGCTCGACGGCTACACAGCCATCTTCGAAAAGATGCTTGCGCATCCCCTTATCGAAACCAGGCTCGGCGTCGACTTCTTCGACATCAAGGAGCTGCTGCCCAAGGAACTTCCGGTCGTCTACACGGGAGCCATCGACCGGTATTTCGACTATGCCGAAGGCGACCTCGGATGGCGAACGATCGACATCGAGTTCGAACATATCGACACGCCGGACTATCAAGGCACCGCGATCATGAATTTCGCCGACGAATCCGTGCCCTACACGCGGATCGTCGAGTTCAGGCATTTCAACCCGGAGCGGGAATTCAGTGGCGACGGAACGTTGATCGGTCGCGAATTCTCGCGTTTCGCTCGTCGCGGCGACGAACCTTACTATCCAATCGATACCCGCGCCGACCAACGGATTTTCCAGCGCTACCAGGCGCGCGCTCACCACGAAGCAGGCAACATCCATTTCGGCGGCCGACTCGGGACATATCGCTATCTCGACATGCACCAAGCAATCGGCGCGGCGCTCAAGGCGTTCGAGACGATCTTCGTGCCGTATTTCGACGGTCAGTCGGAAACCGTGTCGATGAGAAGCCGGCCCTCTTGAGGACGCTCGCCAAACCCTTCGAAATCAGGCCTGGGCCGCGGCGGGGACGGTAATCTGGCTCCGGAACCATTCAAGGGTCCGCCGAATGCCCTCCTGATAGCCCGTGACAGCTTCCCAGCCCGGAAGAACGCGCTTGGCCAGGGTCAGGTCCGGGCAACGATTTGTCGGGTCTTGTGGAACTGGCTCCCGATGAACGATCGAGCTGCCGGGAACCAGCGAGCAAACGAATTTCGCGATCTCCAGGACCGGAACCTCGCGATTGTTGCCGATATTGAGCGGGCCGCGATGCGAGATGCCGTCGCGCCAGAAGAAGCGCTCCAATCCCTCGACGATGTCGTCCACGTAACCCCAGCTACGCGACTGGAGGCCATCGCCGTAGACGGTCAGAACTCCGGTCGTGAGGGCTTGACTTATGAAGTTGGAAATCGCGCGGCCATCGTCGATGCGCGTACGGGGCCCATACACGTTGAAGAGCCTCACCACCCTCACGTCAAGTCCCCGGGTTCGTTGGCTCTCGAACAGGAGCGCCTCCGTGCAGCGCTTGCTTTCGTCATAAGACGATCGGGGGCCG
>JAFKFE010001099.1 GCA_017308345.1 Alphaproteobacteria bacterium
CCATGCGCTCCGCGCCCAGGCCGAAGACATAGCCGATGCCGCTGAACAGGGCGGCCCAGACGGCGGAAGAGATGGCGTTCAGGATGACGAAGCGTGGCACCGGCACGGTCGACAGGCCGGCGGCGATACCGCCGACCAGCCGCATGCCGTAGATGTAGCGGTTGGTCAGCACGAAGATGTTGGGATGGGTGTTGAGCAGGCGGTAGGCGCGGCTGAAGCCGGGCCGCGCGCGCAGCCTTCTCACATAGCGATGCTCGGCGAAGCTGCGGCCGAGGGTGAAGAAGCACGTGTCGCCGGCGAAGGCGCCGAGGAAGGCGGCGAGGAAGGTCTGCCACAACACGAAGACATGTTGATGAGCGAAGAACCCGCCGAGGATCGCGGCGCTTTCGCCTTCGGCGACGCAGCCCAGGAAGACCGCGATCAGCCCGTACTGCTGGATGAGGTGGTGGATGGTCCCGGTCATTCCGTTGCGGGCCGCGCCGACAGTTTCTCGTCGATGCCCCTGATCTGCTCGGCCATTCGCAGGATCTCCTCACGCATGCCGATGATCTCCCTGTGGCGAAGCTCGTCGAGTTTCTCATGCAGCGCCATGATCTCGATCTCGGCCTTCAGATTGACCTCGTAGTCGTGGGCCGCGTCGATGCGGTCGCGTTCGGTCTGGCGGTTCTGCGACATCATGATCACCGGCGCCTGGATCGCCGCCAGCATCGACAGCACAAGGTTGAGGAAGATGAAAGGGTAGGGATCGAAGGCGTCGCGGGTGAGCAGCCAGGCGTTGCCGGCGGTCCAAAGGACAAGAAAGGCCAGGAGGGCGAGGATGCAGGACCAGGAACCGCCTATCCTGGCGATGGTGTCGGCGACGCGGTCGCCATAGGTCTCATGGAAGGCCACGGCCTTGTTGGTGTCGCGCGTAATCGTGGTGCGCTCGAGCGTCGACTGCAGCACGCGGCTCTCGAGCGGGCCGAAGCCTTCCGGCTTGCGCTTGAGCAGACGGTTGGCCATGTCTTCGACGATCTTGTTCATTTGTCCTCTCCTCAGGCAGAGCCTCGATAGAGGTAGAGGCTACCGGGGCGAACGTGAAGTGATAGATTGCGGCGAACAGGCGAGGACAACGATGCTCGATTTCCAGAAGATCCATGCACGGGCGGCAAAGCGCAAGGGCGGGGAGGCCGTGCTGGCGCCGCTGCTCGGCCCCGCGCCCGACAATATGGCGGTAGCGAAAATTCCCGATGACCGCATTCTCTCCACCATGGCCGAGCGCATTTTCGCGGCCGGCTTCGTCTGGCGGGTCATCGAACAGAAATGGCCCGGTTTCGAGGAAGCGTTCCTCGGCTTCGAGCCGAAGCGGCTTTTGTTCCAGCCGGACGACTTCTGGCACGAACTGGCGTCCGACAGCCGCATCGTGCGCAATCCGCAGAAGATCAAATCGGTGCGAGACAATGCCGCTTTCGTCGATCGCGTCTCGAAGGAGCATGGCAGCTTCGGTAAATTCATCGCCTCCTGGCCGGCGGACGATCAGGTTGGTCTGACCGCCTATCTCGCCAAGCATGGCAGCCGGCTCGGCGGCAACACCGGACAGTATTTCCTGCGCTGGCTGGAATGGGATACGTTTGTCGTCTCCACCGACATGGCGGCGGCGTTGCGCGATGCCGGCCTCGACATCGCCGAGAATCCAACCTCGAAACGGGACCTCGACAAGATCCAGGCGCAGATCAACCAATGGTCGGCCGAGACCGGCCTGCCGCGCCGCCACATCTCGCGCATCCTGGCAATGTCGATCGGCGAGAACCGCTCGGCGGAGGCGTTGCGCGAGTATATGGGCGACTAGGCCTGGCGCTGAAACCGCCGATCGAAATGATCGATCGGGATACGATCTTCAATCGATCAGGAACATGATCGGCTTGCCGATCAGTCAGGATACGATCTGCGATCGATCCTATTTGGCACAAGCGATCGCCATTGCCCGGCGATTTCGGCCACGCTACATCCACTCCATGACCAAGACCGCTCCCGATATCCTGCGCATCGCCGTCGCCCAGCTCAACCCGACTGTCGGCGATGTCGCCGGCAACCTGGCGAAAGCGCGCGAGGCGAGGGCGGACGCGGCGCGCCAGGGCGCCGACCTGGTGCTCTACACCGAACTCTTCCTGGCCGGCTATCCGCCGGAAGACCTTGTGCTCAAGCCTGCCTTCCTGAAGGCTTGCGAGAAGGCGGCGGAGGATTTCGCCAAGAACACGGCCGACGGCGGACCCGGCGTCATCATCGGCACGCCGCTGAAGCGCAAGACCGGCACGCATAATTCAATCGTCTTCGCCGACGGCGGCAAGATCATCGCCGAACGCTACAAGCTCGATCTGCCGAATTATGGCGAATTCGACGAGAAGCGCGTCTTCCAGCCCGGACCGGAACTGCAGGGTCCGGTCAATTTCCGCGGCGTGCGCATCGGCGTTCCGATCTGCGAGGACATCTGGGGCGACATCGCGGTCTGCGAGACCCTTGCCGAAAGCGGCGCCGAGATGCTTCTGGTGCCTAACGGCTCACCCTACTACCGCGCCAAGATCGACGTCCGCCACCAGATCGTGATCCGCCAGGTCATCGAAACAGGCTTGCCGATGATCTATGCCAACCAGCTGGGCGGCCAGGACGAGTTGATCTTCGACGGCGCTTCGTTCGCCATCGGCGCCGACAAGACGCTTGCCTTCCAGATGAGCCAGTTCGAGGACGCGCTCGACGTCACCACCTGGACAAGAAAGGGAGAGACCTGGGTCTGCTCGCAGGGCCCGATGTCGAAGATCCCCGAACGTGAAGAGGCCGACTATCGCGCCTGCATGCTCGGCCTGCGCGACTACGTCAACAAAAACGGCTTCAAGAACGTGGTGCTCGGCCTTTCCGGTGGCGTCGATTCCGCGATCTGCGCGGCTTTGGCCGTCGACGCGCTCGGCGAGGAGCGGCTGCGCACCGTCATGATGCCCTACCGCTATACGTCGAAGGATTCGCTGAAGGATGCCGAGGATTGCGCCAGGGCGCTCGGCTGCCGCTACGACATCGTGCCGATCTTCGAGCCGGTCGAGGGCTTCAAGCATGCGCTCACCCAGCTCTTCGAGGGCACCCAGGAAGGCATCACCGAGGAAAACCTGCAAAGCCGCGCGCGCGGCACCATCCTGATGGCGATCTCCAACAAATTCGGTTCGATGGTCGTCACCACCGGCAACAAAAGCGAGATGTCGGTCGGCTACGCCACGCTTTACGGCGACATGAATGGCGGTTTCAATCCGATCAAGGACCTCTACAAGATGCAGGTCTACGCGCTGTCGCGCTGGCGCAACAGCCATGTGCCGCCGGGCGCGCTCGGGCCCTCCGGCGAGGTCATCCCGAAGAACATCATCGACAAGGCTCCGTCGGCGGAACTGCGCGAAAACCAGACCGACCAGGATTCGCTGCCGCCCTATCCGGTGCTGGACGACATTCTCGAATGCCTGGTGGAGAACGAGATGAGCGTCGACGACATCGTGGCGCGCGGCCACGACCGGGCGACGGTGACGCGCGTCGAGCATCTGCTCTACATCGCCGAATACAAGCGCCGGCAGGCGGCGCCCGGCGTGAAGATCACCAGGAAGAATTTCGGCCGCGACCGCCGCTATCCGATCACCAACCGGTTCCGTGATCGAGGTTAGTCCTCGACGGTGAGATTGCGGCAGCGCGGCACATGCAAGACGTTGAAATCAGTTTCGACCTGTCGCGGATCGATTTCCGGGCGACCTCGGATCAGCTTATGCAAAGCTATTGGGGTTCGTCGCGAACAGACGAGGCCAATTGCCGCGCCTTCGCCAACTCGCTTTGCGTCGGCGCCTATCTCGACGGCAAGCAGGTCGGCTTCGCCCGCGCGATCACCGACTACACGGTATTCGCCTATGTCGCCGACGTCATCATCTGGCCGGAGCACCGCGGGCGGGGGATCGGCAAGCGGCTCGTCCAGGCGCTGATCGATCACCCGGAGGTCGCGTCGGTGGCGCATTGGAGCCTCTCGACCAACGATGCCCACAGCCTCTACGAGAAGTTCGGCTTCAAGGCGTCGACCGATGGGCGCTACATGCGGCTGGATCGCAGGCCGGCAGCCTGACGGCTTATGCCCGGTGCAACACACCGTGTTGCAAATTCGTCTCAGTGCCTGGGTCAGGTGTCGTTTCGGTGAAGGGCTGACTTGGCGATCGGCCGATGCGTCCCTATAAGGGCGGACATCGTTATGCGAGGCCGCGAGGCCTAGGTCGGCGCCGCCGCTCCGAGGGTTTTTCGGAGAGCCAGGCGCAAGACAGGCATTTGCCGCTGCCGGCCGCCACCTTCGGGTAGGCGGCCCACCATACTGAACCTCCCGTTTTCCAACGAGCAGCAAGGCGCGGACGCGGGTTTTCCGATTTGATTTTACCGGAGCCGGGCTCGTTTGCGCCCGGATGACATCATGGCTCGTTTCAAGATCGATCTGCGCGCCAGCGCCTTTCGCAGCGTGCTCGGCTTCACTTTCAGCCACTGGCGCCGCCAGCCGTGGCGGCTTTCGCTCATCATGGGCGCATTCCTGCTTTCGACACTCGCCGACGTGCTGACGCCCTTCTATTCCGGCCGCCTGGTCGATGCCGTCGCCAGCGGCGCCGGGACCGACGAAGTCGCGTGGAATGCGGCGATGACGGCGTTCTCGATGCTGATGGCGTTGGCGCTGGCCGGCGTCTTGCTGCGCAATGCCGCGTTCCTGTGGATCGTCGAACTGACGCTGAAGATGATGTCGGACGTCGCCGCCGATGCCTTCCATAGGGTGCAGCGCTTCTCGACGGACTGGCACGCCAACAGTTTCGCCGGATCGACGGTGCGCAAGATTACGCGCGGCATGTGGGCGCTGGATCTGCTCAACGACACGATCCTCATCGCGCTTCTGCCGTCGGTCGTCATGCTCGTCGGTTCGACGCTGCTGCTCGGCTGGTTCTGGCCGCTGATGGGGGCCGTGGTGGCCGCCGGCTCGGTGCTGTTCATCACGGTCACCGCAATGCTGTCGCTCGGCTATGTCGCGCCCGCCGCGCGGCTCGCCAACAGTTGGGACACGCGGCTGGGCGGCGCGCTGGCCGACGCGGTGAGCTGCAACGCCGTCGTCAAGGGTTTTGGCGCCGAGGTCCGCGAGGAGGCGCGGCTGGCGCGCGTCGTCGCCAAATGGCGCCTGCGCACCGGCCGCACCTGGATGCGCGGCACCGCCAACGGCACCACGCAAGGGGCGCTGCTGCTGCTGATGCGGGCGGCGGTGATCGGTCTCGCGCTGGTGCTGTGGGCCTGGGGCCAGGCGAGCGCCGGCGATGTCGCCTTCGTGCTGACCTCGTTCTTCGTGCTGCAGGGCTATCTGCGCGACATCGGCACGCATATCCGCAACCTGCAGCGCTCGGTCAACGACATGGAGGAACTGGTCGATTTCCAGTCCGAGCCGCTCGGCATCGAGGACCGGTTCGGCGCTCGGCCGATCCGGATCACCGACGGGCACATCGCCTTCGACAAGGTGACGTTCCACTACGGCAACCACAGGCTGCCGCTCTACCGCGATTTCTCGGTCGATGTCGCGGCGGGCGAGCGCATCGGTCTGGTCGGGCATTCGGGTTCCGGCAAGACGACCTTCGTCAAGCTGATCCAGCGGCTCTATGACGTGAACGCCGGGCGGATCCTGATCGACGGGCAGGACATCTCGCAAGTCGAGCAGGCGTCGCTGCGCAGCCAGATCGCCATCGTCCAGCAGGAGCCGATCCTGTTCCACCGCTCGCTCGCCGAGAATATCGCCTATGCAAGGCCGGGCGCCAGCCAGGCCGAGATCGAGCATGCGGCGAAACTCGCCAGCGCGCATGATTTCATCGCCAACCTGCCCAAGGGCTATGGAACCCTGGTCGGCGAGCGCGGTGTGAAACTGTCGGGCGGCGAGCGCCAGCGCGTGGCGATCGCGCGCGCCTTCCTGGCCGATGCGCGCATCCTGATCCTGGACGAGGCGACGTCGAGCCTCGATTCGGAATCGGAAGTGCTGATCCAGGGAGCGATGGAGCGGCTGATGGTCGGGCGCACGACCCTTGTCATCGCCCATCGGCTCTCGACGGTGCGGGCGCTCGACCGGCTGCTGGTCTTCGACCGCGGCCGTATCGCCGAAGAGGGTTCGCATGACGACCTGATCCGGCTCAACGGCGGTATCTACCGGCGGCTGTTCGAGCGGCAGGCGCTCGAACTGACCAAGGGCCTCGTCGCCTGAGAAAGCGTGGCCCCGGCTGGCATCGGCCG
>JAFKFE010001100.1 GCA_017308345.1 Alphaproteobacteria bacterium
GTTCTGCCGCACCCGGCTGTCGGCGCCGGGTTGCTGCGCGGCCGAGCGCATGTAAGTCTCGGCCGTGCGCAGGTCGCCTTCGAGCACATAGGACATGCCGAGATTGGACAGTACCGAAGGCTCGTTTGGCTTGAGCTCCAGCGCCTTGCGGTAGTTCTGCCGCGCTTCGTCCTTCTGCCCCAACTGGTCGAGAATGGCGGCTTCCGCCGACACCAGCCTCCAGTCCGGATATTCAGGGGTCTGCGCGCGGCGCACGGCGTCGAGCGCCGGCTCGAACTGGCCGTTGGCGGCGAGCGCCTTGCCGTAGGCGGCAAGCACGTCGCGATCCTTGGGGTAGGCGATCGCCAGCTTGCGCATCACCGCCAGCGACTGGTCGGCATCGCCGTCCATCTGCAGCGCCGCCGCGAAGTTTATCGCAATGCGCTTGTCGTTCGGATTGCGCGCGTAGGATTCGCCGAGCCTGGATGTGGCCGTGTGCAGTTCGCCGGCCGACATCGTTTCCAGCGGCCTGCTGTCGGAGCGCGAGATGGAGCCGGTGGTCAATTGGCTGGTGCTGCCGCAACCGGCCACGCCGGCTGACAGGGCCGCGATGAAAGCCGTGCTGATCAGACGCCTGGCTGTAAGGTTCAAAGCTTTGATCGGCATCGGCACCCGGTCTCCATTCCTGTGCGGCCATTGGCTGGCCGTCTTCCCTCCCGCAGAAATATTCTGTTAACCCTAACGGACCGTTAAGAAGCCGACTCGTCGTGTTCGGCCGGAGATCATCGCATGCCTGTCGAACTCGTCGAACAAACGCCGGAAGCCGCCTTGCCTGTCTATCTGGTGGCAAAGGACACGCTTGAAGCCGCGGCGCTGCCGCCGTCGGCAATCGCCTGGGCAAGGGCCAACGGTTTTTCCGGCGAGGCCGGGCGCACACTGGTCATGCCGGGTGAGGGCGGCCGCCTTGCCGGCGCGTTGTTCGGCACGGGCGACGGCGAAAGCGCGCTTGCTCTCGGCGCGCTCGCAAGGGCGCTGCCGGAAGGCGACTGGCATTTTGCGTCGGACTTGCGGCAGCCAGATCTGGCAGCACTTGCACTGGTGCTCGGCGGCTATGTCTTCACACGCTATGGCAAGAAGCCCGGCAAGGCGTTGCGCTTCGCGCTTCCGGGTGGCGCGGACGGCGCTCATGTCCGCCGCATCGCCGACAGCGTGTTCCTGGCACGCAACCTCGTCAACACGCCGACCAGCGATCTCGGCCCGGCCGAGTTGGAGGAAGCCGCCCGGAAACTCGCGGCCGCCCACGCCGCCGATATCTCCGTGATCCATGGCGATGATCTCCTGGCGCGCAATTTCCCGATGATCCACGCCGTCGGCCGTGCCTCCGCCGACGCGCCGCGGCTGATCGACATGACCTGGGGATCGAGCGACGCGCCGAAGGTGACGCTGGTCGGCAAGGGCGTCTGCTTCGACACCGGCGGCCTCGACATCAAGCCGTCGTCGGGCATGCTTCTGATGAAGGAGGACATGGGCGGCGCGGCGAACGTACTGGGCCTGGCTTCCATGATCATGGCGGCGAAGCTGAATGTCCGGCTGCGCGTGCTGATCCCCGCCGTCGAGAATTCGATCGCCGGCAATGCCTTCCGGCCCGGCGACGTGCTGCGCAGCCGCAAGGGCATAACTGTCGAGATCGGCAACACGGACGCCGAAGGGCGGCTGGTCCTGGCCGACGCGCTGGCGCTGGCGGATGAAGAGCAGCCTGAATTGCTGGTCGACATGGCGACGCTGACGGGCGCTGCCAGGGTAGCCCTCGGCCCCGATCTGCCGCCTTTCTACACCGCCGACGAGACGCTCGCCGCCGACCTCGCCGCGGCGTCCGTCGCGGTCGAGGATCCGCTGTGGCGCATGCCGCTGTGGCGTCCCTATGACGCGAAGCTTTCCTCCAAGGTTGCTGACATCAACAACGTCACCACCGACGGCTTCGCCGGATCGATCACCGCGGCGCTTTTTCTCAAGCGATTCGTCGAGAAGACTGACCGTTGGGCGCATCTCGACATCTTCGCCTGGAATCCGGCCGATCGTCCCCACGGCCCGACCGGCGGCGAGGCGCAAGGCATCCGCGCGCTGGAGCGGATAATCACGCAGCGGTTTGCCTAGGCCCGAAGAGTAAGCGGCCGCCGGGCGACACTGAAACGGAACCGAAACAATTTGCCGGCATGCTTGGGCGATGTCGATCTCGATGCGCCCGAGCCAGGCCTTGCGACTGTGGCAGCAGGTGATGCTTGCCCAGGTGCGCGACGGCGCGCCGGATCTCACCATGCGCCAGACGGCGATCCTGTTCACCATCTATCTCGATCCGCCGCCCCACACGGTGCGCGGGCTGGCCGCCAGGCTCAACGTCACCAAGCCGGTCATCACCCGCGCCCTCGACACCATGGGCGCGCTGAAGTTGGTCTCGCGTCACCGCGACGAGCTCGACAAGCGCAACGTGCTGATCCGGCGCACGGTGGAAGGCGCGCTCTTTGTCGAGCGCTTCGGCGATGGTATCGTCGCCAGGGCGCATGATCTGCCCATCTGACCTCATCGCTCATTGACCGGATTATCGATTTGACCGCCAGGGACGCCCGCCTTCACGCCTTCCGCTCCGACCTTGCCGATGCGAGGCTGAAAGGCGAGGTCGCCGCCGACCGCTTCGTGACCGGCCGCCCGGCGCGGATCACGGCGTCGGTCGCCGACCTGCGCAAGGCGCCGCGCCCCGACGCGGGCGTGAACACGCAGGCGCTGCTCGGCGACGACGTGCTCGTCTTCGAGGATGCCGAAGGCTGGGCTTGGGTGCAGGCCGAGCGCGACGGCTATGTCGGCTATGTGGCGGACAATCTCATTGGCGCGCGCGAACACGCGCCCACGCACGTCGTTTCCGTGCCGCGCACTTTCCTCTACCCGGGACCGGATCTGCGTTTTCCGATCAGCGGACAGCTGTCGATGGGCTCGGCCGTCACGGTGACCGGCGCGGCCGAAACGCGCGGCACGCATTATGCGTTGCTGCCCTCCGGCCAGGCAATCATCGCCGGCCATTTGCGGCCGGTCGCCGAACCGGCCAAGGATTACGTCGCCGTCGCCGAAAGCTTCCTCGGCACGCCCTATCTGTGGGGCGGAGTCTCCGGCTTCGGCATCGACTGCTCCGGCCTCGTGCAGCTATCGATGCACATGACGGGCAGGCGAGTGCTGCGCGACTCCGACATGCAGGCGGCGAACATCGGCACGCCGATAGAGCCAGGTCCTGACTATTCCGGACTCCGGCGCGGCGACCTCGTCTTCTGGAAGGGCCATGTCGCCATCATGACCGACGAAAAAGACATGATCCACGCCAATGGCCACACCATGCTGGTGTCGCGCGAGGGCCTGAAAGAGGCGGTCGGCCGCATCGGCTATCTTTATGGCGGCCCGACGGGGTTCAGAAGGCCGTAGCGCCAGCTTCACCTTCTCCCACAAGGGGCCCACAAGGGGCCCACAAGGGAGAAGGTGGCCTCGCGAAGCGAGGTCGGATGAGGGGTGCTCCAGGGAAAGCCAGCGTCTCACTCCGCTGGAACACCCCTCATCCGTCTTGCCGCTGCGCGGCAATCCACCTTCCCCCCAAGGGGGAAGGAAGAAATGACTGATCCCCTTTTGTTCCGATTTTCCTTGGCGATCGCGCCTTGCCGCGCTACCTGTTGCGCGTGACCGAGCAGCCGCGCCTTGCCGAACAGAATGCCGCCGTCCTGCTGCCCGAGCCATTCGTCAAATGGTTCGGCGAAAAGGGCTGGTCGCCGCGCGTCCATCAGCTCGAGCTGCTGGCGAAGGCACAAGGCGGACAATCGGTGCTGCTGATCGCGCCGACCGGCGCCGGCAAGACGCTTGCTGGCTTCCTGCCGTCGCTGACCGA
The DNA here is from genome assembly GCA_017308345.1 of Alphaproteobacteria bacterium. Lineage (GTDB taxonomy): Bacteria > Pseudomonadota > Alphaproteobacteria > Rhizobiales > Rhizobiaceae > Mesorhizobium. The sequence goes on from JAFKFE010001100.1 coordinate 3,899, forward strand.
ACTCGCCAACCGTCCGAAGCGCAAACCGGGCCAGGCCCATCGCGGCATCCACACGCTCTACATCTCGCCGCTCAAGGCTTTAGCCGTCGACATCGAGCGTAACCTTGGCAAGCCGGTCGAGGAGATCGGTCTGCCTCTCACCATCGAGACGCGCACCGGCGATACGCCTTCGCACAAGCGCCAGCGGCAGAAACTGGCGCCGCCCGATATCCTGCTCACCACGCCCGAGCAGCTTGCGCTGCTGATCGCCTCGAACGACGCAAAACGCTTCTTCGAGGATCTGCGCTATGTCGTGCTCGATGAACTGCATTCCTTGGTTACGTCCAAGC
>JAFKFE010001101.1:0-3208 GCA_017308345.1 Alphaproteobacteria bacterium
GCGCGTCATCCTGTGCGAGGAGGATTTCGTCCTCGGCGGGCGCCTGCTGGCCGATGGCGGCACGATCGACGGGCTGCCGGCCGCGGAATGGGTCGCGAGTACGGTCGCCGAAATTTCGGCGATGCCGGATGTGCGCATCATGACGCGCACGACATTGTTCGGCGTCTATGACGGCGGCACCTATGGCGCGATTGAACGCGTCAACGACCATCTGCCGGTACCGCCGGAGCACCAGGTTCGCCAGCGGCTGTGGCGGATAGTGGCCAGGCGCTGCGTGGTCGCCGCCGGCGCGATTGAACGCCCCATCGTCTTTGCCGGCAACGACACGCCCGGCGTGATGATGGCATCGGCCACGCGCAGCTACGTCAACCGCTACGCCGCCACACCAGCCAGGCGCATCGCGCTGTTCACCAACAATGAGGATGGCTGGCGCACCGCCGAGACGGCGATCGCCGCCGGCCTGCAGGTGGCCGCCGTCATCGATGCGCGTCCGGACGTTTCGCCGGCGCATCGCTCGCTTGCCAGCAAGGGCGGTTTCCCGGTGCTCACCGGCTCCGTCAGCGGCGTCGACGGCGGCAAGGGCGGCGTGCGCAAGATTTCCGTCTCGCTGACCGGCGGCGCGCGCGCCGAGGTCGAGGCCGACGGGCTCGCCGTCTCCGGCGGCTGGAACCCCGCGGTCGGCCTCACGTCCTATCATCGCGGCCGGCCGAAATGGCGCGACGACATCGCCGCCTTCGTGCCGGACGCCGCGCCGCCCGGCATGGTCGCGGCGGGCGCCGCCAACGGCGCGTTCGGTCTCGGCGCCTGCCTGCGCGAAGGGTTCGAAGCCGGAACGGCGGCGGGCCGCGATACGGGGCACAGCGGCAATGTCGGGTCGATGCCCGTCGCCGACGACGAGGCTTTCACGCTGACGCCGCTCTGGCATGTCGCCGGCAAGGGCAAGGCCTTCGTCGACCAGCAGCACGACGTCACCGCTTCCGATGTTGAACTGGCGCAGCGCGAGGGCTTTCAATCGGTCGAGCATCTGAAGCGCTACACGACGCTCGGCATGGCGACCGACCAGGGCAAGACGTCGAACGTAACCGGCCTCGCCATCATGGCGGCCGTCACTGGCAAGTCCATTCCCGAGACGGGCACGACCATCTACCGGCCGCCTTACGTGCCGGTAGCCATCGGCGCCTTTGCCGGCCATCACCGCGACGAGAATTTCCATGCGACGCGGCTGACGCCATCGCATCACTGGGCGGCCGAACAGGGCGCGATCTTCGTCGACACCGGCCTGTGGAAGCGCGCGCAATGGTATCCGCGCTCCGGCGAGAAGGACTGGCTGGAATCGGTGACGCGCGAGGTCAAGGCCGTGCGCAACGGTGTCGGCTTCTGCGATGTCTCGACGCTCGGCAAGATCGACGTGCACGGTCCCGATGCCGGCGCCTTCCTCGACCGCGTCTACATCAACGCCTTCTCCAGCCTCGCCGTCGGCAAGGCGCGCTACGGGTTGATGCTGCGCGAGGACGGCATCGTCTATGACGACGGCACGACCTCGCGGCTGGCCGAGGACCATTATTTCCTCACCACCACGACGGCCAAGGCCGGACTGGTGATGCAGCATCTGCCGGCAGGTTTTGTTCCCCGAACTCGACGTCCAGTTGACGTCGGTCTCCGACCAGTGGGCGCAGTTCTCGATCGCGGGACCGAAGACGCGCGATCTCTTGAAGGAAATCGTCGATCCGGCCGAGGACCTGTCGAACGAAGGCTTCCCGTTCATGGGCGCGCGCGAGGTCAGCTTGCGCGGCGGCATCAAGGCCAGACTGTTCCGCATCTCCTTCTCCGGCGAGATGGCGTTCGAGATTTCGGTGCCGGCGCGTTACGGCGAAGCGATGGCGCGCAATCTGATGATTGCCGGCAAGCCGTTCGGCGTGACGCCTTACGGCACCGAAGCGCTCGGCGTGATGCGCGTCGAGAAGGGCCATGTCGCCGGACCGGAACTCAACGGCACCACCACGGCGGGCGATCTCGGCCTCGGCAAGATGATGTCGACCAAGAAGGATTTCATCGGCCGCGTCATGGCTGGGCGCGAGGTGCTGGTCGCGTCGAACCGGCAGGTGGTCGTCGGCATCAAGCCGACCGACAAGGCGCGCCGCCTGCGCTCCGGCGCGCATATCATTCCCAGGGGCGAGACCCCTGGGCCCGACATCGACCAGGGCTATGTCACCTCGGTCTGCTTCTCGCCGGTACTCGACCAGTGGATCGGGCTGGCCTTGGTCGAGCGCGGCCGCGAGCGCATCGGCGAGATCGTGCGCGCGCATGATCCACTGCGCGGCGAGGACTATGATGTCGAGCTCTGCAATTCCGTCTTCTACGATCCGGATGGAGGGCGCCAGCGTGGCTGAGTTTTCCTGGGAAGTCCGCAGCCCGCTCGAGCGCGTGCTGGTCGCCGGCCCTTATGGCGCGCAGGGCGACGCCGGCGTGTCGCTGACAGAGATCCGCAATGTCGATCTTGTGCAGATGATGGCGCGGCGCGGCAAGGCGACCGAGATCGCGAAGGCCGCGAAGGCGCGCTTCGGCGTTGCTTCGCCGGAAACACCCAAGGCGGTCGGCACCGCCGATGCGAGGCTGATCTGGTCGGGGCCGGATCAGTTCCTTGTGTTGTCCAAGGGTGGCAAGCATTCGATCGAAGCGCTCGCGCCAGGCTTTGCCGGATCGGCTTCGCTGTCCGACCAATCGCATGCGCGAGCGCTGATCAGCATCTCCGGCAAAAAGGCGCGCGCAATGCTGGCCAAGCTGTCGTCGATCGATTTGCATCCCGACGTGTTCGGCGTTGGGGCGGCTGCAGCGACCTCGATGGATCACACCAGCGTCACGCTGTGGCGCGGTGATGATCGCAACGGGCAGGCTGTGTTCAATCTGTTGGTGTTCGCGACTTTTGCTGAGAGCCTGTGGCACACGATGCTGGACTCGGCCGCTGAATATGGCGTCACGATGGGCCACTCCGAGGATCTGGCGTAGCACTGCGCGGACTCCCCCTCTTGCATGGGCGAGGGGGAGCCGGTCCTTGCCAAATCCATCTCCGCTGCTATTCTCTCAGCGAAAATAATTTCACACACAGGCAAGCTTATTTCTCGCTCGGAGGAGGGTTGAGATGAACCAGTCGCCCTACCCTGCCGTCCTGTCCGGACCACCGCGTCCGAGCCTGATCCTGAGGCCGGGC
>JAFKFE010001101.1:3246-7471 GCA_017308345.1 Alphaproteobacteria bacterium
GATAGCGTCAGCGTCGGCAATCTCGAGGGCGGCCAACCCTGCGAGTTGCTGGCCTTGGACAAATCCGGCGTCTCCGATCCCGGCATTTTCGGCGAACGGGCAAACAGCAACGCGTCCGGCATCAAGGCGCTGCTCGCCGAAGGCGACGACAGCCTCTCGGCGCTGCGCCTTGCCCTGCAACGTCGCAAGGTCCAGCTCGACCAGCCCCAGGCCGTGCGCGTGTTCGGCGGCGCCACGCCGGCGGGCACCGAGCAGAGTTTTTCCGTCCAGCGCGACGGCGCGCTGCTGATCGCGGCGCCCGGCGGGCCGATGCTGGTCGATGGCCACAATACGGCGACGCCGTTGACCGTCATGGTACGCCGCGCCACGGTCCGGCCGAAGACAAGAGGGCAGCTTGCCGATCCGCTCGCCGATCCGGTGCTCGATCTTCGCGTGAAGTCGGCGACCGCCGAATCCTATTTCGTCAAGGCCGGCGACTATCTGCAGATCATCGATGTCGACGGCCGGCAGTGCACCGACTTCCAGTGTTTTTCCGCGCGCAAGCTGGACAAGGGCCGCGACCTGCCGCTCGACGTGACGACTACCCGTACGCTGATGGGCTCGGCCTATCCGATGCCCGGCCTGCATTCCAAATATTACGACCAGGACATGGAGCCGCTGGTCGAGGTGGTGCAGGACACTTGCGGGCGGCACGACGCCTTCGCGCTCGCCTGCGCCGCAAAATATTACGACGACATCGGCTATCCCGGCCACACCAACTGCTCGGAGAATTTCAACAAGGCGCTTGCCGACAAGGGTGTGACGCCCCGGGCGGGCTGGATGGCGATCAACTTCTTCTTCAACACGGCGATCGACGCGCATGGCGTGGTGGTGTCGGACGAGCCATGGTCGCGCCCGGGCGACTATGTGCTCCTGCGCGCGCTGACCGATATCGTCTGCGTGTCCTCGGCCTGCCCGGACGACACCACGCCCGCCAATGGCTGGGACCTCACCGACATCCATGTGCGGACCTATTCCGGCCAGCACAAATTCTCGCGAGCGATCGCCAGACGCATGAAGCCCGACTCGGAACCGAAGATGACCCGCGAGACAGCCTTTCATTCGAGCTTTGCCAAGCACACGCGCGACTTCGTCGAATACAGGGGCTATTGGCTCGCCAATTCCTTCGCCAAGGAAGGGCCTATCGCCGAATACTGGGCCTGCCGGCAGGACGCGGTGATCATGGACCTGTCGCCGCTGCGCAAGTTCGAGGTCACCGGGCCGGATGCCGAAGCGCTGCTGCAATACACGCTGACCCGCGACGTCAGGAAGCTCGGCGTCGGCCAGGTCGTCTATACGGCGATGTGCTACGAGCATGGCGGCATGATCGACGACGGCACGCTGCTGAGGCTCGGCAAGGACAATTTCCGCTGGGTCGGCGGCGACGATCTTTCCGGCGAATGGCTGCGCGAGACAGCCAAGAAGCTCGGCCTCAACGTGCTGGTGCGCTCCTCCACCGATCAGATGCACAACATCGCCGTGCAGGGCCCCAAGAGCCGCGACATATTGAAGGAAGTCGTCTGGACCTCGCCGGTGCAACCCTCGATCGGCGAGCTCGAATGGTTCCGCTTCGCGGTCGCACGCATCGGCGGCGGCAACGGGGTTCCGGTCGTGGTCTCGCGCACCGGCTATACGGGCGAGCTCGGCTATGAGATCTGGTGCCATCCGCGCGACGCGGAGAAAGTGTTCGACGCCGTCTGGGAGGCAGGCCAGCCGCACGGGTTGAAGCCGATGGGCCTGCAGGCGCTCGACATGGTGCGCATCGAGGCCGGGCTGATCTTCGCCGGCTACGAGTTCTCCGACCAGACCGACCCGTTCGAGGCCGGCATCGGCTTCACCGTTCCGCTGAAGACCAAGACCGACGACTTTATCGGCCGCGACGCGCTGATCCGGCGCAAGGAGCACCCGCAGCACAAACTTGTCGGGCTCGACATCGATGCCAACGTCGCCGTCGGCCACGGCGATTGCGTGCATGTCGGCCGCGCCCAGATCGGCGTCGTCACCTCGGGCATGCGCTCGCCAGTGCTCGGCAAGACCATCGCGCTGGCACGGCTCGACGTCACCCGTGCCGAGATCGGCACGGAGGTCGAGATCGGTAAGCTGGACGGCCATGCCAAGCGGCTGCCGGCACGGGTCGTCGCCTTCGCCCATTACGATCCGCAGAAGACCAAGCCGCGCTCCTGATAGCGGCAACCCTTCCCTTGTGGGTAAAGGGAAGAGCACGTTTCGCAAGCGTGATGTGCATGACAATCACAAAACGCTTGACGCGAAAGCGCGCCGGATCAATCTTCACTCCTAAGAAAAAAATACGACTGACCGGAAACACGGCAGTCGGACGATAGTTGCCGGGGAGCAAGCTTCGCCAGAGCCGAAGCGTCGCCGGCGGGGAACATCAAAAAAGGGGAAGACACAAGTATGAGCACGATAAGCACGGCCCTGGAGCAGCCTGCCGAAAGCAAGCTGCTCAGGCACATAGACTGGCGTGGCGCCTTCTGGGTGGCAAGCGGCGTTCCGGCGCTGGTCCTGTTCTCGATCGGCGGCATTGCCGGCACGACCGGGACGCTGGCCTTCCTGATCTGGACGGTGTCGATGATCATGGGTTTCCTGCAATCCTTCACCTACGCGGAGATTGCCGGCCTGTTCCCGAACAAGTCGGGCGGCGCCTCGATCTACGGCGCCACCGCCTGGCTGCGTTATTCGAAGTTCATCGCGCCGCTGTCGGTGTGGTGCAACTGGTTCGCCTGGTCGCCGGTGCTGTCGCTCGGCTGCTCCATCGCCGCCGCCTATATCCTCAACGCGCTGGCGCCGATCCCGGTGTTCAGCGAGACCTCGCCGGAGGTGGTCGCCTACATCGCCGCGCATGCCGGGACGGCTCCCGCCGACGCGATCGCCGCGGTCACGGCCGCCGCGACGCCGGCGATCCGCACCTGGACGCTGTGGGGCCACACGCTCGGACCGGTCTCCTTCACGCTCAACGCCACCTTCTTCATCGGCGCGGTGCTGATGCTGGTCATCTTCGCCATCCAGCATCGCGGCATCCTCGGCACGGCCAATGTGCAGAAATATATCGGCCTGTTGGTCATCATCCCGATGCTGATCGTCGGCGTCGTGCCGATCATCACGGGCCAGATCGACTACGCCAACTTCTCGCCGCTGGTGCCGCTGGCCGCAGCCTACGCGCCTGACCCCGGATCGTGGAACATCGCCGGCTGGACGCTGGTGCTGGGCGGCATGTTCATCGCCGCATGGTCGACCTACGGCTTCGAGACCGCGGTCTGCTACACGTCGGAGTTCAAGAACCCCGGCACCGACACGTTCAAGGCGATCTTCTATTCCGGCCTGCTCTGCATGCTCCTGTTTATCCTCGTGCCCTTCACCTTCCAGGGCGTGCTTGGCCTGAACGGCATGCTGGCGACGCCGATCGTCGACGGCTCGGGCGTGGCGGACGCGCTGGCCGGCATGGTCGGCGGCGGCAAGCTGATCCACAGCCTGCTGGTCATGCTGATGATCCTGGCGCTGGTGCTGTGCATCATGACGGCGATGGCCGGCTCCTCGCGCACGCTTTACCAGGGCTCGGTCGACGGCTGGCTGCCGCGCTATCTCAGCCACGTCAACGAGCACGGCGCGCCGACGCGGGCGATGTGGACCGACCTCTGTTTCAACCTGATCGTGCTGGCCATCGCCTCGGCCGACGCGACGAGCTTCTTCTTCATCCTCGCCGTGTCGAACTGCGGCTACATCATCTTCAATTTCCTCAACCTCAATGCCGGCTGGATCCACCGCATCGACAACGGCCACATCGCGCGGCCGTGGCGGGCGCCGACCTGGCTGCTCGGCATCGGCGCGATCTTCGCCTATGTCAACGCGGTCTTCATGGGCGCCGGCGCCAAGGTGTGGAACCCGATGGCGCTGTGGGCCGGGCTGATCACCGCGGCCTTGATCATCCCGGTGTTCTGCTTCCGCCACTACATCCAGGACGGCGGCAAGTTCCCCGAGCACATGCTGGCCGACCTCGGCATGGCGGGAGCCGACCTCTCGGTCAAGAAGGCGGGCATGCTGCCTTACCTGACGCTGATCGCCGGCGTGGTGGTGATGCTGATCGCCAACTGGTTGTTCGTTATCTGAAAACGGCAGCCTGAAAGGGACGGGCGCGCTCCGGCGCGCCCGTCCCTTTTTCGGCAAGAGC
>JAFKFE010001102.1 GCA_017308345.1 Alphaproteobacteria bacterium
GCGAGCAGCAGGATCGCGGCGGACGAGATGGCTCGAAGCATGGCTGACCCCGGAGAGCTGTGGTTGTCGGTGTTATAGGGTGAAGCCTCGGCAAACGCCACATCCTTGGCGCCGGGCGAGATCTGCGCGGTTCAGGCCTGCTGGGCCAGGTCGCGGCGCAGGAAATCATGCAGCCGATCGACCGCCGGCGCCGTCGACAACGGGTTGCGCAGAATGCCGATCTCGAGGTCCGGCAGCGCCGGAAGCCCCTCATTGCCGCCGATGATGCGCAGCGACGGAGGCACGCTCCGCTGCGCCAGGCCGGCGACCGCGAGCCCGGCCTGCACGACCGCGACCAGCCCGAGCAGGGAGGCGCTGGAATAGGTGCAGCGGTAGGACCGGTCGGCCTGACCGAGCGCCTGCAGGACATTCATCCGCGCCGCGCAGCCAGGCTCGAACAGCGCGACAGGCAAGGGATCGCCCTGCCAGGCCACATGGTTGGGCGAGGCGACCCAGACGAAGCGTTCCAGCCTGATCACGTCGAGCGGCTGATCCGGCAGTCGGGTGACGATCGCCAGGTCGAGACGCCCTTCCGCCAAGGTCTTCACCAGGGCGGTCGATTGCTCGCAGACGAGTTCGACGGTGACCAGCGGGTGATCCTCGGCAAAGCGCGACAGGACAGGCGGCAGCAGGAAGGCCGCGTAGTCGTCCGGCACGCCGAGGCGCACGCTGCCTGTTTCCTTCGGCCGGGTGACACTCGCCCAGGCCTCGTCGGACAATTTCAGCAGCCGGCGCGCATAGATGAGAAAATCCTCGCCGATCGCATTGGGGGTGACCGTTCTCGGCCCGCGCACCAGAAGCTGGTTGCCGACCATTTCCTCCAGCCTTTGCATCTGCATGCTGACCGCGGACTGGCTGCGGCCGACGCGAGGCGCCGCATTGGAAAGGCTGCCGCTTTCCACGACAGCGACGAAGGTTTTCAGCAGGTTGAGATCGAGCGGGGTGGCCATACTGCCATCAGTATATCGAATAGATGTTTACAAATCTATTCGCTTGATTGGAACCATTTCGGCTGACCAGATGGGCTTCCACCAGTCGGAGAGCCTGTGATGAGGGAAATATCGACCACCCGCTTCCCTGCCGCGAGCCTCGCCCTGGCCATGGTGGTTGCCGGCACGGTCGGCGCCTTCGTGACGGAGTCGGGACAGCATCCGATCACCGTCGTCTTCTGGCGATGCGTGTTCGGCTCGCTGTTCCTGGCGGCGTGGTGCCTGCTGCGCGGCTATCTTCCGGATCGCTCGCTGTCCCTATCCCGGCTTGCGCTTGCTGCTCTCGGCGGCGCGTGCATGGTGTTGAGCTGGACGGCCTTCTTCGCCGGCTTCGCCATGACATCGATCGCGACGACAACGATCGTCTACCATGTGCAGCCGTTCTTCGTGGTGCTGATCGGCATTGTCTTCCTCAAGGAACGCATCTCGCTCGACCAACTGTTATGGATGCTCGGCGCGTTCCTTGGTGTGGTGCTGGCCAGCGGCCTCGCCGTCACGCATGGCCATGCTGATGCAAGGTGGGCGCTCGGCATCGCGCTGACGCTCGGCGCCGCCCTGCTTTATGCGGTGGCGACGATCCTCGCCAAGGGCCTCGGACAACAGCGCGCCGAGATCACGGTGCTTTGCCAGACGCTGGTGGGCGTCGCGCTGCTCGCCCCGTTCGCCGACGTCGGTCATCCGATCCCGCCGGCGTCGTGGGGCTGGCTGGCTGGCATCGGCGTGCTGCATACCGGCATTGCCTATGTGCTGATGAATTCCGCTTTTCCGCGCCTGACGACCCCGGTGATCGGCATCATCACTTTCATCTATCCCGTCGTTGCCATCATCATAGATTGGGTTCTGTACCGGCATCCGCTCGGACCGGCGCAGGCGGCGGGCATGGCGCTGATCGCGCTGGCGACGCTCGGCGTGCGGCTTGGCTGGCGGTTTCCGATGCGGCGTGTCTCGGCCGTTTGAACTGGGCAGGTTCCGCAAGGATGTCCCACGGTTTGGCGATCGGAACCCGCGGGATAAGCCAGGCAGATGTTCGTGGAGCATCCCACCAACATCCGCTTAGGGTCAACTGCTGGTGAAGCCAATGAAGTCGTCGGGGGCGGCCCTGCCCATCTCTTCTTCCCAGTGGCGGCGGCAGAGCGAGACATAGACGTCCTTGCCGATAGCCACCTGCTGGCCCTGTTTCGCCACCTTGCCGTCGGAGCCGAGCCTGACCACCATCGTCGCCTTGCGGCCGCAGCGGCAGATGGTGCGCACCTCGCGCAGGTCGTCGGCTATGGCGAGCAGCGCGCGCGAGCCGGAGAAGAGATTGCCCTGGAAATCGGTGCGCAGGCCGTAGCACATGACCGGAATACCCAGACGGTCGGCGATGCGGGCGAGCTGCCAGACCTGCTCCTCCTCGAGGCACTGAGCCTCGTCGACGAAGACGCAATGCACGCTCGCGTGCTCGTGATGCTCGGCGACCCTGGCGAAGAGATCGTCGCCGTCGCGGAACATCTCCGCCTCGGATTCGAGACCGATGCGCGACGAGATCAGCCCGCTATCGCCCTTGCGGTAATGGCCGGCGACGAACAGCATCGTCGACATGCCGCGTTCGCGATAATTGTAGGACGCCTGCAGCAACATCGTCGTCTTGCCGGCGTTCATCGTCGCGTAGTGGAAATAGAGCTTGGCCATGGGTGCTTTTAAGCCGACTTGCCGCGGCACGGGGAGGGGGCGCCGGCTCCGTCCACCAAAAACTCCATGTCGTTCAAAAGGCAGTCATGTCGCTTAATGGCCAGCGCGCGCCGTTCATCGTGGTGTCGAACCGCTTGAATCAGCATCAAAATGGTGTTTGGCTGACGAAACAAGGCGGGCGCAAGAACCGTGACTTCGCTTTGCCTCGAAATTCAAATGGGAGAAAAGTTCATGTCGCGTATGAAATCTTTCGCCGCAGGCCTCGGCCTCGCGGCGCTTCTGTCCACGACGGCCGCCTATGCGGGCGATCCGGCGAGCTGCAAGGCGGTTCGCCTGTCGGACGTCGGCTGGACCGACATCCAGGCCACCACAGGCCTCGCCTCGGTGCTGCTCACCGCGCTCGGCTATGAGCCGCAGGTGATCCAGCTCTCGGTGCCGGTGACCATGGCTTCACTGAAGAACAAGGACCTCGACGTCTTCCTCGGCAACTGGATGCCGTCGATGACCAACGACATCAAGGACTACACCGCCGACGGATCCGTCGAGACGATCAGCACCAACCTCACCGGCGCCGGCTACGGCATCGTCGTGCCGACCTATGTCGCGGATGCCGGCGTCAAGACGCTGACCGATCTCGGCAAGTTCAAGGACAAGTTCAACGGCAAGATCTACGGCATCGAGGCCGGCAACGACGGCAACCGCATCATCCTCGACATGATCAAGAACCCGGCCGACAATCTGGCCGGCTTCGAGCTGGTCGAGTCCTCGGAAGCCGGCATGCTGACGCAGGCCGAGCAGTCGATGAAGAACAACGAGTGGATCGCCTTCCTCGGCTGGACGCCGCATCCGGTGATGGGCGCCATGAAGATCACCTATCTCGACGGCATGGGCGACAGCGGCTTCGGCGCCGCCACCGTCTACACCAACGTGCGCAAGGGCTATACCACCGAATGCCCGAACGCCGGCAAGTTCATCGCCAACCTCAAGTTCAACCTCGACATGGAAGGCGAGATGATGGATGCGATCCTGAAAGGGGGCGATGCCCAGACGGTAGCGACCGACTGGCTGAAGAAGCATCCCGACGCAGTTGCGCCCTGGATCGCGGGCGTCACCACCTTCGACGGCGGCGACGCGGCTGCCGCCGTCAAGACCGCGCTCGGAGGCTGATCCGGCTTTGAGTCCGGAACTATGATCCGGAAGAGGGCAGCCAGGTAGAAAAGGCTGCCCTTTTTCGTATCCTGTGAGAAGATGACCGTGCGGCAAGCGCGGCGGAGCCGAGAGGGGAAAGATGGATCCGATTTCTAAATTCCTGACCGACTACAAAATCCCCATCGGGCCGTGGGGCAAGGCATTCTTCGGCTTCCTGACCGACAATTTCGACACCATCTTCCGGGCGTTCTCAAACGGGCTGAATTTCATCCTCGACGGGGCGGTGAACCTCCTGCTGATGGTGCCGCCCGTGCTTTTGGCGCTGATCATCGCGATCATCGCCTGGCTCTTGCAGCGTTCGCGGCCACT
>JAFKFE010001103.1 GCA_017308345.1 Alphaproteobacteria bacterium
CAGCCAGTCGAGCTTCGTCGCCCTGCTCGCCGGCCTCGCGATGCTGGCGGCGATCCGCTGGTCCTGGCGCTGGACGCTCGCCGTCGCCGTGGTCGGGATCGTCGGCATGTTGGTGTTGACGAAATTCGGCTGGCTGACCTGTGAGCCGTTGAGCAGTGCCGAGATTTCGTTGATGGGCTGGTTGCGCTCGGCCATGATCGACTGCTGCGCCTGGCCGTACTCGTTGCCGTAGAGGTTGTCGCGGGCGTTGGCGCGCTGTGTCGAGAAATCGCCCATTGCCCGGGTATAGGCATCGGATCCGATGTTGATGCCTTTGTTGGCAAGCTGGCTTTCGAGGCTGGACTGGTTCTGATCCCACGTCTTGTTGAAGTCGTCCATGAAATGCGTGTCGATGTACTTCGACACGTTGTCGGACGACAGGTCCACCGGCTTGCCGAGATAGTCGTTCAGGAATGCGGACTGGCTGTTCGCAATCTTGCCAAGGTTGAGCTGCGCGGCGTCGGTCTGATCCTTGATCGCCTGGCCGGTGGGCGAAAGCGTCTGCGTCGCCGTGAAGGTCGGGATATCGTAGGTCTTGCCTGTATAGGGGTCGTGCCATTGATACGTGCCCGTCTGGTCATACTTCAACGACCCGTCAGGCGTGTTCTGGTTGACGTTGCCCATGAAGGCATTCGCAATCGCGGTGCCAACGTTCGTCGAGGTCGAGGCGGCCGATGTTTGCTTCGGATCAGGCGGCGATGGTGCGCTCTTGCCCATGGGCGAACTCCTTGTTTTCGCGGTGGAAGCCGTTGGCCCGCCACACGTCGTCATAGAGGATGAAAATCAGGTCATCCTGATCGCGGCCACGCAGCCGCCTGATGCGGGTTTCCTCGAAACCGTAGGCCCGCAGGATGCGCTGAATTCGGATGTTCTCCGGCGCCACGCGCATGACCAGCGCCTGGCATCCAAGTTGGTTGAACGCGTAGGAAAACAACTCGTAGAGCACAGGACGCGGAAGCCACCGCGCCGAACTGGACGCGCCGGAAACCTCGATCACCCCGGCTTCCGGGTCCCAATTGTGGAAAACGCAAACCCCGAGCAATTCACCATCATCATCGAACACGCCGAGCGACGTAAAACTGACGAATGGCCGGGCCAAGCCTATCTTGCGTCGGCACCACTCGCCGAGCGAGATATTTAGTTCTGGCTCTCTCGCCGAGCCCCAGAGGATGTTCATCCGGTCGACAGTTGGCCGTTTTCATAAAGCAGATCGAGCGACACAAGCTCAGCATCCGGCGAGGCCGTCATGCCGCACGTCACTTGCACCTGATAGGAGACGGTGAAGCCGGTTTTGCCGCCACCGTGCCAACGGACGATGGTCTGCCGCTCGGCCTGTGCCGCATCCCACTTGGCTTGATCCCAGAGACCGACATCCCAAAGATCGAGCGCGGTCGTGTCGGGCGCCGAGTTGGGAGCGACCGGCCATTGAGTCTGGTAGTTCACCGACAGCGACAACTGCGAAATGAAGTCCCGGCTCGCGCGCCACGTCTCGCGGATCATGCGCACCGTCTTGGTGATGCCAGGGTTGCGCAAATGATCGAACTGGCCGGCGATCTGGGCGGTGTAGATCTTGCCGTTGTCGTTGCCGCCAATCTCGGCCTGCATCACCTTGCCGTCAGAGGTACCGAAATAGGCCCATCCAGCGTGAATGATCAGGCATTGCGTATCCCATCCGCTGTACTCTGCCCAAGCCCCAGTCTCGAGATTTACGACGAAGCATTTCGGTTCGGTCGCTGTCGTCTTGGGCAGCGAGACGATGCCCATGCTGAAATTCGGAAACTTGACCATCTCCCAAGGATGGCTGTTGCGCGCGCTAACTTCGGAACGCCAGTCCGGTTCGATGTTCCTGCTCACTGCGGCAAGCGACAATGCGGCCGGGTCTTTGGCCACCACCTGCGTCAGCGGGACAATGCCGTCCAGCGTCTCAAGCAGCAGATCACCGGCGATCGGCAGGATGGCCCGCTTTCCGAGCATTGGCGAGATGTCATAGCGCCCGACAAGGTTCCAGTTGTTGGCGTCGGACGGGTCGGCGCCCTCATATACGGCCACTTCTCCATTGTCGGAAATGAAGACGCAGCGGTCATCGATACCGTCGCCGGCATCGAGCGACCATGTGGCCCCTGTCAGCAGCGAGCCGCCGTTCTGGAAGATGCCGGCGAGGCTGATTTGCGTGGCCGCGCCGCCGAGGGAATCGACCGGCAGAGCCCAGGCGTTCATCGTGCCGACCTGGACGAAAAACAGCCGTTTCCGATAGGCCCATACGTGGCTCAGCGTCGATGTCGTCACGCCCGTGATCGAAGGCGTCGAGCCGCCGTCAATCGCCGTCCAACTCGCCCCATCGTACAGCCTTGGCTTGTCGGTGCCGTTGGCGATGTAAAGGAAGCTGCCGCCGGCCGTGGCGAACTGCGCGAACGAATAATAGCCGGTGGTCTGCCCGGAAAACTCGGCCGCCGGAATGACGGCTGGATCAGCCACGGTCGTGACGTCGTATACCTCGCCGGCCGTTGACGCGAAAAGCTTGTGCACCGTGCCCGAGACGTAGTTGAACATCGACAGGCAGGCGGCTGCATTGGCCACTGTCGCGATCAGTTTGGAGCCGCCACGGATGCGGATTCCGGTCTGGGTCGGGAACGCGTTGACGAGGACCTTGGCCCCGAGCGGCTGAGCGCCGGCCAGGTTCTCGTTCGATATCTTGCCCCGGATCGGCGCTGGGAAGGTCGCCAGCACGCCCTGCTGTTGCTGGGGCGGCGAGACGGGGACGCGCCGATACGCCCGCCTCATGGCGTCACCGTGACCGGCAGGGCCAGATCGACATTGCCGGGCATGCGGGCCTGGCCGATGATCATCATCCGGCCGCCCTTGTCCCTGGCGATGAGCTTTTCCTTCAGCTCCTCGTAGTTCTGAAGGTCCTCGCCGTAAGCGAGACCCTTGTTGGCCTTCCACTGCCAGATGATGCCCAGCTTCAGCAATTGGTCATCGAGCCGGTACATGTCGGCGTCTGCCGCGAAGGCGTCGGAATAGGTGATGACGTCGCTTTCGTCCTTCGCCTTCACGATCTGGTTGCTCTGATACCAATGCTTGGCCGTGGCGCCGGCACCGAGCGCGGTCTTGATGTGGATCTGGCCGCCGTAGATGGTCCACGCCCCGAAAACGAGGCTGATGTTCTGCACGTCGTAGGCCAGCCAGGTATCGCGGTCCGGGATGGCGCTGAGCGGGCTCTGGATGCTCGTCGACCAGACCTTGGCGGAAACAGGCATGCGGTCGAAATCCGACGGCAGGTCGAAGTCTTCCGTCACGCCGTCGCCGGTATAGGTCGCGATTGCCGCCAGCGCCTGCCAGTCATAGGCGCGGCCGATCCTCTCCGCCATCTCGTTGGCGAGCGCCGCCAGTTCGACGTGCTCGCGTTCTTGGGACGTCATGAACACGGTCGGCACGTCAACGCCGATGACCGTGGCCACGTCCTGGATGATGGAGAGGATCGACGCCATCAGGCTGCGGCCTTCTTTTTCGCGGCGAGTTCGGCGTTGGCTTCGTCAGCCTTCGCGATGAGCTCTTCACGGGTCCACGTCGGGTCCGCGCCGAAGCCGCCCGACTGAAGCCAATTGCGAATGTCCTCGTCTTCGTAGCTTTCGAAGGGTGAAGGCTCTTCGCTGTCCTTGGTCTTCCTGGCCCTGGCTGGTCCAACGCCGCCGCTCGCTTTCGTCGCCGTGCCGGTCTTGGCGCTGCTCTGCAACTCGCCAACCTGCTTCTGCAAATCGGCAATGAGGGCGCGCAGCGCGTCGTTGTCGGCGGCAAGCCGCGTTACGTCGGCCGAGCCGTTTGCTTTGTCGAGATAGGCTTGCGCCTGGTTCTTCAGGTCGCGCCCGCCCATGCCGAGCATCTTGAGCGGTCCGCCGTCGAGTGCGGCGAGCGATTCCGCCGACTTGATGTTCAAAGCCTTCAGCTCGGCGCGCTTCGATTCCGTGAGGAACGGCAGTTCGGAAAGTGGTGTACCCGTGCCTTGCTCGATCAAGCCCTGCTTGAAACGCTCATAGATCGGCTGGAACTCCTGAGCGTAGGTGATCCACTCGCTATCGCCATTGGGCAGCGTGCGGCGCTTGTAGTGTTCATGCGCCGGAGCGACATGCACGCGCAGCTTGTCGCCCGCGAACTTCACCTCCACGAAT
>JAFKFE010001104.1 GCA_017308345.1 Alphaproteobacteria bacterium
AGACGACGCCCTTGGTGTCGCACAGGGTGATGTTTTCCGGCGCAAAGCCCATCGCCTTCAAAAGCTCGATGCAGGCGATGCCGGCGGCGCCCGCGCCATTGCAGACCATCTTCGTGGTCTTCATGTCGCGTCCGGTGATCTCCAGGGCGTTGATCAGGCCGGCGGCCGAGATGATGGCGGTGCCGTGCTGGTCGTCATGGAAGACCGGGATGTCCATCAGTTCGCGCAGCCGCTGCTCGATGATGAAGCATTCCGGCGCCTTGATGTCCTCGAGATTGATGCCGCCGAAGGAGGGGCCGAGGAAGCGCACGCAGTTGACGAACTCGTCGGCATCCTCGGTCGCCACTTCAAGGTCGATCGAATCGACATCGGCGAAACGCTTGAACAGCACAGACTTGCCTTCCATCACCGGCTTCGAGGCCAGCGCGCCGAGATTGCCGAGGCCGAGGATTGCGGTGCCGTTGGAGATGACGGCGACCATGTTGCCGCGCGTCGTATAGTCGAAGGCGCGGCTCGGATCCTCGGCGATGGCGCGTACGGGAACGGCGACGCCCGGCGAATAGGCGAGGCTCAGGTCGCGTTGAGTCGCCATCGGCTTGGTGGCGACGATCTCCAGCTTGCCGGGGCGCCCCATGGCGTGGAACTCCAGCGCCTCCTCGGGACTGACGGAGGGGCCGCTGCTTTCGGTTTTCCTGGCCATGATGCTTTGATTTCCTCACCTGTGCGCACCCTTGAGGCGGGTGCGTGTTTATGTGTCTTCGGATTAAGGCCAGACGGCAGCGCTGTAAACGGCCAAGCGGTCAGGCCCGGTCCGGTTCGCTGACGAGCGAGGCAATTTCCCGCACGGTGCCCCAGCGCATCAGGCCTTCCGTGCCGGAGAACGGCCACGTCTCCAGCTGGGGAGCCCGGCTGCCCTTGCGACGCAGAAGCGCCGACAGGAACGACATGAGCTCCAGCCGCTGCACGCGGACCTTCTCCAGCGTCCTGCCGCGAATTTCCTCGCGCGGTACGGCGCGATCGCGAAGCCGGTCGACGGCGCGGCGGATGGCTGCCGGCTCCGGCTCGACGATCATGCAATAGTCCGGATCGAAATAGACGTCGCGCCCGCCGAGGCTGGGCGTGCTGACGATGGGCAGCCCGGCCATCAGATATTCCATGCTGGAATACATCGCCCCCTCGACGGCCGACAGGCACAGCCCGACGGCGGCCTGATTGTAGACCCGGTTGACCTCGGCGGAGGTCAGCCTGCCGGGCATGCCGTCGACGATCGGATTGGCGATGCGGTGACGCGGCGATTGCGCCTGAAGGCGGCGAATGAAGGCGCGGGCGGCCGACGGCGTCAATTCGCCGATCGAATAGGTGACGTGAACCAGCCGGTCGATCTCGAAAGCGAGATAGTGACGTTTCACCGGGGAGATACGGCCATTGTAGACGGCGTCGAATTCGACCGGCACATCCGGCAGCGGCCGGAAGACATCTTCCGATATCATCAAATTGTGGTTGGAGAACATGGCATTGCCGCCGACCGCGGCAATGAGGCGGCGCTCTTCCTCGTTGTTGCAGAGGAAGATGATCTCATGAAGGGGAAAACGCGCCGCATACCAGGCAAGATCGCGGCCCATCTGGGCGACGGTGGCCGGCCTCTCCATCGTCCACATCGGCATCAGCAGGAAAGTGGCGCGGCGCGCCGCAAGACGCCGGCCGATGGCCGCCAACGCATGCAGGGGACGGGGGCCGCCGACAGGGATATACAGCACCAGCGGATCGCGGCTGAATATGTGAGCCGACATCTCGATGCCGCCGTCGAGATCGGACAAGGGACCGCGCGCCGGCAGGATGTAGGGAAAGCGCTTGCGCGCCGCAACCCTCAGCTTGTTGGCGGTTCGATGCGCGCGCCGCGTCGCCAAAAGCCACAGCCGTTCAACGGCCGACCCGGCCGGGCCGACCATCTCATCGAAAGTCTCCTGCTTGTCCTGATCCACCGGAATCCCCGCCCTTACCCAACGGGAACCATAGAGCGCCACGCCAGCCTGGCGCAACCTGGCTAAGCCTCGGCGATGCCGTCACCAGTCTTCCCCTGCTTTTCGCGCCGCCGGCATTAAACCGGGCCGCCACTTCTGCTAGCGTCCGGGCATGAACATGCACATGCCGACAGATACCGACGCCCAGGAGGCGACGCCGCCCGCGCCCGGCACGGGCGGTGTCACTCCGATGATGGAGCAATTCATCGAGATCAAGGCGGCGAACCCGGATTCGCTGCTGTTCTACCGCATGGGCGATTTCTACGAGCTGTTCTTCGACGACGCGGAGAAGGCGAGCCAGGCGCTCGGCATCGTTCTGACCAAGCGGGGCAAGCATCAGGGTCACGACATCCCGATGTGCGGCGTGCCGGTGCACGCGGCGGACGACTATCTGCAGAAGCTGATCGCGCAAGGTTTTCGCGTCGCCGTCTGCGAGCAGATCGAGGACCCGGCGGAGGCCAAGAAACGCGGCTCCAAATCGGTGGTGCGGCGCGACGTGGTGCGGCTGGTCACGCCCGGCACCATCACCGAGGACAAGCTGCTCGCGCCCTCGGAATCGAGTTTCCTGATGGCGCTCGGCCGCGTGAAAGGCGGCGCCGCCAGCCAGGCCGGCTTTGCCCTGGCCTGGATCGACATCTCGACCGGAGCGTTCCGGGTTGCCGAGACGAGCGCCGAGCGGCTGCTGGCCGATATCTTCCGCGTCGACCCGCGCGAGCTGATCGTCGCCGAGCCGGTGTTCCACGATCCGGAGCTCAGGCCGGTCTTCGACGTGCTGGGCCGGATCGCCAACCCGCAGCCGCCTTCGCTGTTCGATTCGGCTTCGGCCACAAGCCGCATCGCGCGCTTCTTCGAGGTGGCGACGCCGGACAGTTTCGGCGCGTTCTCGCGCGCCGAGCTGTCGGCGATTTCCGGCGCGATCGCCTATGTCGAGAAGACGCAGAAGGCGGAGCGGCCGCCGCTGTCGCGGCCCGAGCGCGAGGAGCAGGGCTCGACGCTGTTCATCGATCCAGCGACGCGCGCCAATCTGGAATTGTTGCGTACGCTGTCCGGCAGCCGCGACGGCTCGCTGTTCAAGGCGATCGACCGCACCGTGACGGGCGGCGGGGCGCGATTGCTCGCCGACCGGCTGATGGCGCCGCTGACCGATCCGGCGGCAATCGCGGCACGATTGGATTCGGTCTCGTTCTTCCGCTCCGAGGCACGGCTTTGCCAAGGCCTGCGGGCGAGCCTGAAAGGCGTCGCCGACATGCCGAGGGCGCTGTCCAGGCTGGCGCTCAACCGCGGCGGACCGCGTGATCTCGGCGCTCTGCGCGCCGGCTTCGAGGCCGCCGGGGCGATCGCCGGGCTGTTCGCGGCAACTGCCCTGCCCGCCGAGCTTGCCAGCGCGCTCGCCGCGATCAATGCCCTGCCTGAGGCGCTTGCCCGTCATCTCAGCGACGCGCTCGACGACGAGCTGCCGCTGATCAAGCGCGACGGCGGCTTCGTGCGCACCGGCTATCATGCCGAGCTCGACGAGATGCGGGCGCTGCGCGACGAATCCCGAAAAGTGATCGCCGGGCTGGAGCGCTCGCTGATCGAGGAGACCGGCATCCGCTCGCTGAAGATCCGGCACAACAATGTGCTCGGCTATTACATCGAGGTCACCGCCAACCATCACTCGATCATGACCGGCAGCGACGCGGCCAAGGCGCGCTTCATCCATCGCCAGACCATGGCCAACGCCATGCGCTTCACCACGACCGAACTGGCGGAGCTGGAATCGAAGATCGCCAACGCCGCCGACAAGGCGCTCGGCATCGAGTTGGCCGCCTTCGACCGGCTGACGGCGGAAGTGGTCGGCGAGGCCGAACGGATCCGCGCCGGCGCCGACGCGCTTTCGGCTCTGGATGTTTCATCGGCGCTGGCATTGCTTTCCGAAAGCGAGGGCTGGTGCCGGCCGCTGGTGGATTCCAGCCTCGCCTTCGACATCGCAGGCGGGCGCCACCCGGTGGTCGAACAGGCGCTCAGGCGTTCCGGCGAAGGGCCGTTCGTCGCCAATGATTGCGACCTGTCGCCCGAAGGCGGCGCCAGGACCGGCGCGATCTGGCTGCTCACCGGCCCCAACATGGGCGGTAAATCGACGTTCCTCAGGCAGAACGCACTTTTCGCCATCCTCGCCCAGACCGGCTCCTTCGTGCC